>JAOTVO010000178.1 GCA_029863355.1 Candidatus Krumholzibacteriia bacterium | reverse complement strand
TTCATCTGGTCGAAGACGTCGCGCACGACGAAGAAGTAGTCGCGCCCCGACACCTCGCCCGCCCGCGGCGGCCGCGTGGTCGCGGAAATGGATGCGCAGAGCAGCGGGTCGGCCGCGACGAGCCGTTCGATCACCGTCGTCTTGCCCACGCCGGACGGACCGGAGATCACGATTGGAAATGCGACCGACGTTCTCAGCGCACTCACCTACTCGATGTTCTGCACCTGTTCGCGGAGTTTCTCGGTCTCCTCCTTGAGCGAGATCGCGCGTTGAATCACCGCGGGGTCCGAGGCCTTCGCCCCGATGGTCGACGCCTCCCGGTGCATCTCCTGGAGGAGGTAGGTGAGCCGCTTCGACACCTCCCCGCCGTCGGCGAGCGCCTTGTTGAACTGGGCTTCATGGCTGCGCAACCGCGTGAGCTCCTCGCTGATGTCGAGCCGGTCCGCGAGCAGTACGATCTCGTTGACCAGGCGGTCCTCGTTCATCTGAATGTCGCCTAGAAGCTGCTCGACGCGCTTGCGCAGCGCATCGGCATGGCTCCGCGAAACGCCCGGCGCCGCCGCCTCGATGGCGCCGACGATCGTGTCGATGGCGCGCATGCGCTCCGCGAGATCCCGCAGTAACGCACGCCCCTCCGCGCGGCGCATCTCCAGACACGCGTCGAGCCCCTTCTCCAGCGCGCTCTCGACGAGCGGCCAGACGTCGTCTCCGCCCGCGTCCTCCTCGCCGGAGGCAATCACGTCGGGCATCTGCACGAGGGTGTCCAGACTCACCTCGGCGCTCAGTTTGTGCGCCTTGGCAAAGGCGCGGAGTTGTTCCAGATAGTGCGCCATGAGGTCGGTGTCGACCACCGCACCGCGTTTGCCGGCGTCGGCCTCCACAGCGATGCTCACGGACACGCGCCCCCGCGAGAGCTTGCGCTTGACGACCTCCTTGAGATCCCGCTCGCGGTGCTGCAGGTTGCGCGGTAGTTTGATGGCGAAGTCGAGGAAGCGGTGGTTGACCGTCCGCACCTCGACGGTGGCGGTGGCGCGTCCGTCCGACGCGTCCCCCTGTCCGAATCCGGTCATGCTGACGATCACGGCTGGCTCCTCGTGCGCCGGGAGTTGAAAAGCGGCTGCATGGCCCTATACACTAGTCGGTGGGCCCCCGCCGTGTCAACAGGTAACCGCAGCGGTAATAATAGGTTACCAGTTGGGTTTTGCCCGTTCTGGGCAGGTCGCCGCGGCCAACGGTCGCCGAACACATGAATCTGCTCCTCCTGCACCTTCTGGCCCGCGACGCGGAGCCTACTCTCGTGGGCGCGCGCTTCGGCGTGCCGTCCTGGTACGCGCCCCTGTTCAGCGTCCCGCTGCGCGCCCAGGGGGGTCAGCACCACCTGGTTGCGATTCTGGAGGCCCCGGGGCCGTTTTGCTTTCTCTCGCCGGCGCCGGCGCTGGGCCCCGCCCGGGCTCCCGCGCGCTTCGAGCGGCTCGAGGGGCGGCGGGTGGCCGCGGTTCGGGCCGTGCCCGGCGATCGCGTGCTCGAGATCGAGACGCACGCGGCGGGCGACGAGGAGGAAGCGATCACGCTGCGCCTGGCACTCTACGGGGCGCGGGCGCGTGCCGAGTTGCGTCGCGGCGAAGTCGTGCTCGAGTCGGTGGGACGCGCCCGCCGCGGCCCGCGCGACGGCGCGCCCGGCGAGCCGAGGGTATCGATCGACACGATCGACGCGGCCGCGCTGGCTTCGGCAGCGGCCGCCGGCGCATTCGACGGCCCCGGCGGGCCACAGGCCGCGGTAGCGGGATTGGATCCCGCGCTCCTGGAGGCCTTCTCCACCGCGGCCGGCGTGGATACCGCGGCGCTCGCAGCGTTCCGGGACGGCGTGATCGCCGGAGGCACCCCCTTCACCTTGCGCGCGGCGGGACGCCCGTGCGCCGCCGCCCCCGTTCCGCCTCCCGGCGAAACGGTGTACGCGCGCGGCGACGAGGCGGCGCTCGCCGTCGGCCGCGATCTCCTGGCGGACGCGCACCGCCTGATCCTCGATCGCCTGCTCCGCCCCGTGCGCCGACGGCTCACCGCGGGCCGCTCGCTGGCCGACAACCTCCGCCGCGACCTCGAGCGCGCCGCCGGCCACGAACACGTCCGGCGCGAGGCCGAGACACTGGCCGCGTTCCGCTCCCGCGTGCCGAACGGCGCGGCCCGCGTCGTGCTGCCCGACGTCTATGACCCCGAGCGCACGGTGGAGATCGCGCTGGACCCGGCGATGCCTCTCGAGTCGCAGATCCAGGCGCGCTTTCGCAAGGCGACGAAGCTCGAGCGCAGCACCGAGCACGCCGGCCGGCGGCTCGCGCTCGTCGAGCGCGAAGCGCGCGAGCTGGAAGCCGCGCTGCGCTTGTTCTCGGAGACGGTTTCGTTCGGAGAGTCGCTTCAGCGCCTGGAGACGCTCCGCGCCAAGTACGACATCGACGGCGCCGCGGTGGTGCCGGGCCGGCGGAGGCGCCAGAAGACGCCGCCAGCTGCGCCCTTTCGCCGCTACGACGTCGACGCCGAGTGGTTCGTGCTCGTTGGCCGCGACAACCGGGAGAACGACGACCTCACCTTCCACCACGCGCGTCCCGACGATCTGTGGTTCCACGCGCAGGGGGTGCCCGGATCTCACGTCGTGCTCAAGTCGCGCGGCGGCGTCGACGCGCCGTCCGGCCGTGTGATCGAGGCGGCCGCGTCCGTGGCGGCGCACTTCTCGAAGGCGCGGCATAGCGGCCTGGTGCCGGTGATCTACACGCGCCGCAAGTACGTCCGCAAGTTCAGGGGAGCCCGCCCCGGCCAGGTGGCGTGCGAGCGGGAGAAGATGGTGATGGTCCCCCCGGAGCTGCCCGCACAGGCGCCCGGAGACGAGGGGCGATCATAGGCCCGGCCCGAGCGGTTCCCGCAGAAACACGAAGAGGGAAGCACTTTCGTGCTTCCCTCTTCGATTAGCGGAGGGCGATGCCGTTCGGAATCAAGCTAAGGGCAAGGGCTATGATTCACTGGCTTGGCGAGCCACTCAGGGGAAGGCATCCCGGATTTGCCGGCGAGCCGACGAACCCAGGTGTACGCAGCCTCCAGCATCGCCCCCCACAACCGCATCGTTCCTCTTCCTGTATCCGGTGCTAAGGTAAGCTCCGTCCATGGACGCGGTTGGGTGTTGCCTCACGGAGTAAGGCAATATCCGTGCCATAACGGGAGAAGACGGTCCGCGACCTGGTCCGGTAACCGCTTCTAGTACTTATGGTTATGGTGCAGGGCGGAGGCTGCGGGACGGCGCGCAAAGAGGTCGACGCGCGATGGGTAAAGAAAATTAACGGGAGTAAACAGGTTTTCCGGCGGGCGAGGCGTCGCTACTTCTCGGTCATGCCCGACTCCGTGTTGAGAAGGGCCAACAAGCCCGACTCCGGGAGCGTGCCCACGTGGATCTCGGCGCCCCAGTTCATCCACTGGATTTCGATGGGGTCGCTCGACGTGCCCGAGGGCGATCCGTAGATCCGAACCTCCATCCGGATCTGGGTCGCGCCCGCCGGGTTGAGCTTGACGAAGAGCCTGACCGGCGCAGAGAACCTGAAGCTCTGGTCGCCGTACTGGACGATGTTGACGCCGGGCTGGAGCTTCTTCTCCATGGGCAACATCAATTGGTCGGCGGATACGGCCAGTGGAGAAAGGACCAGCGCCAGCAGGGCCACTGCGACCAGGATTCTGGAAACGGTTCTCATCGTCATCACCTTCGTTGGGGCCGCCAACGGCACTGCTTCCCGCCACTCCTGTGGCCGGCACGTTTCGTTGGATGCTGTGCGGGTGATGTGGTCTGCCCCAGCGCCTCAACAGGTAATATAGCACAGAACGCGCATTTTCGGAAGCTCCAAAACCGCCGTATCGAAGGAGTCTGGCGGCGGCGGCCTCAGGAGGGACCCTTCCCTGGAAAAGCGGGCCCCCGGACGCGCTCGTCGCCCTTGCGCTGGGTCACCCGCAGGCGGTCGAAGTGCTCCAGGAGCGGGATGACGTGCTTGCGCGTCAGCCCCAGGGCGCTCTTGACGTCGCCGACGGAAACGGCCGGCCGCCCTGAGAAGAGCGCCCGCAGGGCGTCGATGACCGCTCCCAGCGTCTCCCTGTGCACGGCCCCCTCGCCCACGTCCACCACCTCCCCCGTCTCCCGCAGCAGTTGCAGCGCATCGACGAACCGGCCCGGCCCGGCCCACGCCGCTTCCAGCTCGGAGCGCGACGGGAACGCCACCCCCGCGGCGCGGACGCGCTCGCCGAGGGCGGCGACGGCCCGGCGCGCCGATGGCGAGAGCGCCAGCTCCTCCGTTCGCGTGCGCACGCGCGCCTCGCGCACGAAGAGTGCGCGCCGCCGGGCGAGCGCATCGAGTACGCGGTTGAACGCCTGCGTGCCGTGCGGGAATGCCAGCCGCCCGCGTAGCTCCTCCTTGTCCATTCCCCATCGCAGGGGATGCCCATCGAGGTGCTGCGTGACGAGCGCGTCGACGCGGTCGCCCAGGGCATCGATGGCGGCGCTGGCGTACAGTCGATCGGCGATGCGCAGCGCTTCCCCCGCGGCGACGAGATCGCCGGCGGCTTCCGGGGACGCGGCCGCGTCGACGCCCGCCGCACCCGCCGCTTCCAGCTGTTTGCTCAGGATGGAGCGAGGGTCGCCGGCCTCGCTCACGCGCAGGCGCTCCAGCGCGCCGTCGTCGAAGCGCCGGTGGCGCTCCGGCGCGGTGTCGACCACGAGCCCGCCGCCGGCCACGCGCGGCGGCGAGTACTTGCGGATGACGAAGCGGTCGCCCGTCCCCGGCACCAGCGGCGACTCCAGCCGGATCTGCGCGAGCGCGCTTTGGCCGGCGCGCAGGACCTCGGCGTCGAGGAGTATGATCCGCCCCAGCGCCTCGCGCGCCCCGTGGTGGAAGCGGAGGCGCTCCCGGTTCTTGATCTCGAAGGCGCGATAGCCCGCGATGTGCACGCGGGCGTCCAGCGCCCGTGTGGCCGCAAAGCAGCCGGGTGTGACCAGCATGTCCCCGCGCTTCGCCTCTTCGAGCTTCACGCCCTGCAGCGCCACCGCGAGGCGCTCGCCCGCCTGCCCGCTCTCGCGCGTTTGCCCGAAGCTCTGCAGCTCGCGAACGCGCGCTCGCTTGCCCGATGGCAGCAGCTCCAGCGCGTCGCCCACCGAGACCGCGCCCGAGTAGCAGCTTCCCGTGACCACTACGCCGATCCCCTTGCTGTGGAACGCGCGGTCGACAGCCAGGCGAAACGGACCCTGCGCGGGCCTGACGGGCGCGCCTTCCGCCAGGGCGCGCAACGCCTCGCGCAGCGTTGAGAGCCCGTGTCCCGTGCGCGCCGAGGTCTCCACCAGCGGGGCGCCCTCGAGGAAGGAGCCGCGCGTCAGCTCGGCGATCTCCTCGCGCAGGAGCGTCATCGTGTCGCTCGTCGCCAGGTCGCACTTCGAGACGACGACCAGGCCGCGCTCGATGCCCAGCGACGCGAGCACTTCCATGTGCTCCTGCGTTTGCGGCATCACGCCCTCGTCGGCGGCGACGAGCAGCATGGCGAAGTCGATCCCGCCGGCCCCGGCCACCATGTGCCTGACGAAGCGCTCGTGGCCGGGGACGTCGACCACGCCCACGAAGGTTCGCGCGTCCAGCTCCAGCGGGGCGAAGCCGAGCTCGATGGAGATCCCGCGCGCCTTCTCTTCCTTGAGGCGATCCGTGTCGACGCCCGTCAGCGCCTTGACCAGTTCCGTCTTGCCGTGGTCGACGTGACCCGCCGTGCCCAGGATGAAGTGGCGGAGGGGTCGCTCCGGGGAGGTCTCGCGGCGCGCCGTCATGCCTCGTCGCGCGCGCGCTCGATGC
>JAOTVO010000177.1 GCA_029863355.1 Candidatus Krumholzibacteriia bacterium | reverse complement strand
TGACGTAGCCGCCGCCGATCTCGGTGCCGCCGCAGTACTCGACCACGGGCCTGTAGCCCGCGCGCGCCATCAGCCAGAGGTAGTCGTCGGGGTTCGACGCCTCTCCCGTCGAGCTGAAGGCCTTGATGGCCGACCAGTCGAGCCCTCGCGTCATGTCGCCGCCGCGCCAGGCCTTGACCAGGCTGGGAACCACGCCCAGCATGTTCACGCCCGCGTCTTGCACGAAAGCGCAGAAGCCGCGCGTGTTGGGCGCGCCGTAGTAGAGCGCCATCACGGCGCGGTTGACGAGGCTGGCGAAGACGAGCCACGGCCCCATCATCCAGCCGATGTTGGTGGGCCAGGCCACGACCTGGCCGGGGTGGATGTCGTGGTGGTAGTAGCCGTCCATTGCGCACTTGACCGCGGTGGTGTGCGACCAAGGGATCGCCTTGGGCTCGCCGGTGGTCCCCGACGAGAAGAGCACGTTCATGTTATCGTCGGGCGAGCGGGCGACGGTCTCGAAGCGCTCCGGGCCGGAGAGCAACGACGCCCAGGCGCGGTCGGACGGGCGCAGGGCCACTGCGAAGTCGTCCGCGGCGGGCACGACGATCGCGCGCTCGGCGCCGGCGTCGACGACCTTCTGGTACATGGGCAGCGTCTTGCCCGCGCGCAGCACGACGTCCTGGGTCACCGCCACGCGCGCCCCGGAGATGCGCAGGCGCGTGGCGATCTCCTCGCTGGCGAAGCTGTCCGCGATCGACACCACCACCGCGCCGGCCTTGAGAATGCCCAGGTAGGCGGCCACCGCCTCCACCGTCATGGGCATGGCGATGGCCACGGCGTCCCCGGTGCCGACGCCGAGCGAGCCGAGCGAGCCGGCCACGCGGTTGGAGAGGGTGTCCAGCTCGCCGTAGGTCATGCGCGCGAGCGCGTGCCCCTCGCGCCGGTAGACCACGGCCGTCGCCCCCGGGTCGGCCAAAAAGCAGGCGTCGGCGGCGTTCATGCGCGCGCCGGGCAGCCAGCGAGGGTGTTTCGGTCCCGCGGAGAGGTCGGCCGTCGCGCGCGGCGGCGTGCGGAAGGGAATGTCGAGGGCCTCGATGGTGTCCCGCCAGAAGGCCTCGCGCTCGTTCACCGACCAGGCGTGGAGGGCGGCGTAATCGCGCAGCCCCAGGCGCCGGCACGCGGCGGCGACATTGGAGGCCTCGGCCACCGCGCGCGGCGGCGTCCAGGCCGGCCGGGGCGCACGCCGCGCGTCCCAGTCGGCGAAGACGCGGTCGTAGAGGGCGCGGTGCACCGCGTGCGGCACCTCCGGCGAGAGTGCCCCAGTGGACACGGCCGTCCAGATCTCCGCGCTGGAGGCGCCGGGCGCGAGCGCAAAGAGGCGCCCGAGCAGCGCGTCGGCGGCGGGTCCGTCCATGCCCAGGGCGCTCAGCGCCTCCCGCGTCATTCCGAGGTCCATGGCGACTCCTTGGGGCTGTGCCGCGGGCCGGGGGCGGCGGCGGCGTTTTGCGATTCATCCCACGCCGCCATTATAGTACCGTTGCCCGGTGGCACGGCAAGCGCGGCCAACGAGAAGAGGATGAAGATCCGCAACGTCGAGTTCGTCGGTTCCTTCGGGCACCCGCATCCCCTTCCGCGCGACCCGCGGCCGGAGGTGGCGATCTTTGGCCGGTCCAACGTGGGGAAGTCGTCGCTGATCAACACGCTCCTGGGCCAGCGGGGCGTGGCGCGCATCTCGAAGACGCCGGGCAAGACGCGCAGCGCGAACTACTTCTTGATCAACGACCGCTTCCTGTTCGTGGACATGCCGGGTTACGGATACGCGCGCGTCCCCAAGTCCGAGCTGGCCCGCTGGAAGACACTCTACGAGCAGTACATAGCCGACGCGCACCGCAACAATGTGCTGGTGCAGCTCATCGACGCGCGGCGCGCGCCCACGGAGTCCGACGTGGAATCCGTCGAGCGGCTGGCGCGGAGCCGCCGCCCGCTGTGCCTGGTTTTCAACAAGGCGGACAAGGTGAAGCCGGCGGCGGCGCGCGCGGGGGTGGCCGAGGCGCTGCACAGGCTCGACGCTCCGCGCGACGCGGCGGTGGTCGCCTTCTCCAGCGTGACGGGCGCGGGCCGGCGCGAGTTGTGGGCGTGGATCGAGGACGCGCTCTCGTTGTGACACGAACCGATCGGGAGTGACATGAAGCACGCCAAGCTATTCACACCGGGCCCCACTGCCGTCCCGACCGAGGTACTGGAGGCGCAGTCGCGCCCCCTCATTCATCACCGCACCCGCGCCTTCCACGACGCGCACCTGGAGGTGATCGCCGGCCTGCAGTACGCGATGCGCACGCAGCACGCGGTCGTGGTGCTCACCGCGTCGGGTACGGGCGCGATGGAGGCGACGGTAACCAACCTCACCGCGCCGGGCGAGAAGGTCGTCGTCACCGAGGTGGGTAAGTTCAGCGAGCGCTGGAGCGAGATCGCGCGCGCGTACGGCGTGGAGGTGGTGGCGGTGGAGGCGCCGTGGGGCGAGTCGGTGCCGCCGGAGGCGGTGGCGCGCGCCTTCGACGCGCACCCGGACGCGAAGGCGCTCTTTACGACGCACTCGGAGACTTCGACGGGCGCGCTGCAGGACGTGGCCGCGCAGTCGCGCGTGGCCAAGGAGCGCGGGGCACTGGTGGCCGTCGATGCCATTACCAGTGTGTGCGCGCACGACGTCGAGACCGACGCCTGGGGCCTGGACGCGGTGGTGGGCGGCTCGCAGAAAGGCGTGATGGTGCCGCCCGGCCTCGCCTACCTGGCCCTCTCGCCAGCCGCGCAGTCGCGCATGGAGGCGCCCCGCCACAGCGTGTACTACTTCGATCTGCGAGCGGCGGTCAAGGCGGCGGCCACCGGAGACTCGCCCTACACGCCCGCCATTACGCTGGTCCTGGCCTTGCAGCGCGCGCTGCAGATGATTCGCGCCGAGGGCATCGAGCGCGTGATCGCGCGGCACGCGGCCAACGCCGCTGCCGTGCGCGCGGCGGTGCGGGCGTTGGGGCTGGAGCTGGTGGCGAAGGTCCCGTCCAATGCCACCACCGCCGTGTACGCGCCGGAGGGAAGCGCGCCCGAGATCACGCGGCGAATGGAACGCGACCACGGCGTGATAATCGCGGGGGGACAGGGCCGGCTGAAGGACCGGATCGTGCGCCTGGGCCACCTCGGCTACTACGACCGCGGCGACATGACCACGATGATCACCGCGCTCGAGGCGGTTCTGCTCGAGCTGGGCCTGGTGGAGCGCCTCGGTGCGGGCGTGGCGGCGCTGGACGGCGCCTACGCGGGGGGCGCTTGATGCAGCGCGTGCTGCTCACCGACCACATCGCGGACGCCGCCGTGCACGTCTTCGACGACTACCCCGGCGTCGAAGCCCACCGCATCGGCACGCCGACGCACGCCGAGCTCCTGGAGATGATCGCCGACTACGACGCCATCATCGTGCGCAGTCCGACGCGGGTGACGGCCGACGTGATCGAGGCCGGCCGCCGCCTCAAGTTCATCGGACGCGCCGGCGTGGGCGTGGACAACATCGACGTCTACGCCGCCGCGCGGCGCAACGTGGTGGTGATGAACTCGCCCGGGGCGAACACGGTCTCGACCGCGGAACACACGATCGCGGTCATGCTGGCCGTCGCGCGGCACCTGCCGCGAGCGCACGCGTCGCTGGTGGCGGGACGGTGGGAGCGGGGCGAGTTCCGGGGGATGGAGCTGTGCGGGAAGACGCTGGGCGTGATCGGCCTGGGGCGCGTGGGACGGGAGGTGGCGCGGCGCATGGCCGCCTTCGAGATGCGCGTGCTCGGCGCCGACCCCTTCGTCTCCGCCGAGGCCGCCGCGGCCGCCCATGCGCAACTGGTGCCGCTCGAGGTGCTGATCGCCGAAAGCGACTGGATCACGGTGCACGTGCCTCTGGCGGCGGACACGATGGGGCTCATCGGGGCCGCCAAGATCGCGCGCATGAAGGACGGGGTGGTGATCGTCAACTGCGCCCGCGGCGACGTCGTCGACGAGCACGCGCTGGCCGACGCGCTGGAGGCGGGCAAGGTGGCCGCGGTGGGGCTCGACGTCTTCGCCCAGGAGCCGCCGGGCCGACACCGGCTGTTTTCCCACCCGCGCTCGGTGTTCACGCCCCACATCGCCGCGGCGACGGCGGAGGCGCAGCTGCGCGTGGCCACGGACATCGCCCGCGCGGTGGCCGACGCGCTCTCGGGCAAGGGCGTTCGCGACGCTATCGGGCCGCCGGGGCCGTGAGTTGACCCGGCCCCGGGGAATCTCTATAATCGAAGTCGCGTCGGATCGGGACACCGATCGACGTCAACCGAAACGGCCGGGAGACCGAGCGCCCAGCACCGCGTCGCCAGCCCCACGGCTGCAGCGCGCGGGCATTTTTGTGTCGGGCGGTCGGAACCGCGGCCCGGGAGGAAATCGAATGCCGGTTACATTGGTAGTGGGGGGGCAGTGGGGCGACGAGGGTAAGGCGAAGATCATCGACTATCTCGCCCGCGACGCGGACGTGGTGGTTCGCTATCAGGGCGGCGCCAACGCGGGGCACACGGTGGTGGTCGACGGCGAGCGCTTCGCGTTCCACCTGGTGCCCTCGGGGATTCTCTATCCGCGCGTGACGTGCGTGCTGGGCGGCGGCATGGTGATCGATCCCGTCGCGCTGGTGCGCGAGATTGACGGCCTGGTCGCGCGGGGCGTGGACGTGGGCGGACGCATCCGCGTGAGCGCGCAGGCGCATCTGGTGATGCCCTACCACGTTCGGCTCGACCACGCCAGCGAAGCGCGCAAGGGTCGGGAGTGCATCGGCACGACGGGCAAGGGCATCGCTCCGGCGTACGCGGACAAGGCCGCGCGCGATGGGATCCGCATGGCGGACCTGCAGCGCAAGCGCGCCGACCTCGAGGCGCTCGTGCGCGAGCGCGTTCGCGAGAAGAACCGCTTGCTGCGCGCCATGGGTGTGGCGGGCGTGTCCGCCCAGCGCGTCGTCGCGGACCTGCTCACCGCGCGCCGGCGGCTCTCGCCGCTCATCATGGACACCAGACCCTTTCTATGGGACGCGGTCGAGAGCGGCCGCGACGTGCTCTGCGAGGGCGCGCAGGGCACGTTCCTCGACATCGACCACGGCACCTATCCGTTCGTCACCTCCAGCTCGGCCAGCGCCGGGGGAGCCGCCATCGGCACGGGCCTGCCACCGTCGGCGTTCAAGCGCGTGATCGGGATCTTCAAGGCGTACTGCACGCGCGTGGGCAATGGCCCCTTCCCCAGCGAGGATCACGGGCCCGAGGGGAACCTGCTGCGCGATCTGGGAAACGAGTACGGCACGACCACGGGGCGGCCGCGGCGCTGCGGCTGGTTCGACGCCGTGGCGGCGCGCACGTCGGTCCGCCTCAACGGCATCACCGACATCGCGCTGACCAAGCTCGACGTCCTCGACGCCCTTGCCCACATCAAGGTGTGCGCCGCCTATCGCGTAGGCCAGCGCGAGCTGGACTATTTTCCTGCGGACGTGGCGGACCTCTCGGGCGTAAAGCCGCGCTACGAGAGCTTTCCGGGGTGGAAGACACCGGCGGTCGCCGGCGCCTCCATGCCGTCGCGCGCGCTCGCCTACGTGCGCGCGCTCGAAGAACGGGTCGGCTGCCGTATCGCCCTGGTGTCGCTGGGTCCGGAGCGATCCGCCGTCGTGCAGGTGCGGCGCGCGCGGTCGTCGCACGAGGGCACGCGGCGCGCGCGACGCCGCCCGAGCGCTTGACACCCGTGGGGCGCGCGCCTACAGTAACACGCGTCTCGCGTACAGGAAGGACGGGCCGCTAGCTCATCGGGTTAGAGCACCTGCCTTTTAAGCAGGTGGTACCAGGTTCGAGTCCTGGGCGGCTCACCACACACGCCGCGCCCCCTCTTTGGGGGG
>JAOTVO010000176.1 GCA_029863355.1 Candidatus Krumholzibacteriia bacterium | reverse complement strand
CACGCGCTGCAATTACTACAACCAGAACTACGAGTGGCGGAAGGCGATCGATTTCTGCATGAAGAAGGACGGCAAGATCTGCTGGGTGGCGCCGTCCTCGCCGCGCTGCTGGGCCGTTTCCTCCACCGACGTGGCACCCGTGATGGTCGCAATCGGCGCGGAGTTCCGGCTGATAGGCCCACACGGCGAGCGGGTCGTTCCCGCGCAGCAGTTCTACCACAACGATGGCATCACCTATCTCACCAAGCAGCCGGACGAAATCTTGGTCGCCGTGCATCTCCCGCCACCGGGGCGCTGGGACGCGGTGTACCACAAGCTGCGGCGGCGCGGCTCATTCGATTTTCCGGTGCTGGGAGTGGCGGTGTGGGTGGAATGGAAGCCCGGACCCGGGCGTGGGAAGCGGGCAGTGAAGAGCGCGCGGATCGTGTTGGGCGGGATCGCGAGCCATCCGCAACTGGTCAACGCAGCCGGCCAGGCACTCATCGGCACGGCCCTGGCCGACGACGCCATCGCCGCGGCGGCCGAGGCCGCCTACAAGCCTGCGAAACCCATGGACAACACGGATTTCGAGTTGTCATGGCGCAAGCAGATGACCCGGGTATACGTCACGCGCGCGCTCGAGGAGCTGAGAGAACGGAGATAACGCGCCGCCTTGCTGCCTTGCGCGGCCCGGCTATGTCAGCATGCTCCGCACCACGAACCACAGATTCGCGGGCCGCTCGGCCAGGCGGCGCACGTACCACGCGAACCACGCGGCGCCGTAGCTGATCAGCACCCGGGTGCGATGCCCCGCCGCCGCCAGGCGGCGCAGGTCGGGCGTGCGCACGCCGTACAACATGTGCACCTCCCAAGCGTCACGCGGCACGCCCAGCGTCCCCGCAGTTCCCGCGATCCGCTCGATCAACGCCAAGTCGTGGGTTCCGCACACCACCCTGACCGGCTGCCCCGCGGCCTTGCATTCGAGCATGGTCCGCGCCAGCGCGAAGTACTGGAGATCTACCGCGCGCTTCGCCGGATACGCAGTCGCCCGAGACTCGGCGTAGGCGCCCTTCACGAACCGGATCGTCGGGTGCAGCGGCAGCAGGCTGGCGAGGTCCTCAGAGGTGCGACGAAGATATGCCTGTAGCGCGAGGCCCACGCGCGGAACCCGCGCGTGTACCTTGCGGAAGATCTCGATCGTGGCATCGGTGTAGGCCGACCCCTCCATGTCGATCCACAAGACCGTGTTTCGCTGCGCAGCGTGCGCGGCCAGCTCCAGCGTGAGCGTTTCGCATGCGTCCCGCCGCACGTCGAGGCCCAGGTGCGTGAGCTTGATCGACGGCTCCGCGTCGAGGCCCCGCCGCGCGGCCTCATCGATCGCCGTCCGATAGGTCGCCGCAACCTGCTCGGCCTGAGTGAGCGTCGTCACGTTTTCGCCCAGTTCGGTGACGACCGCGCCGATCCCCTCCCTGCTCAGTACCGCGGCGGCATCGAGCGCCGCGGCGAGCGTCTCACCGGGTAGGAACTTCCGCACCGCTCGGCGGGCGAACGGCCAATTCGGCGCGTGACGAGCGAGCCAGGTGGACTGTGCAGCGCCGAGGAGCACCGAACGGAGCGGGTTCATGAGACTGAAGGCTCGACCCTGACGGGTCGGACGTCAAGCGCTGGCGATGCGGAATGCCGGCTGTGGGCGTACATTGACAGTGGACGTCACCGTGGAGCCCGGATGAGACACAGCTTCGTCGTGCTCGCAGCCGTCACCGCGCTCGCCGGCACCGCCAGAGCCCAGCAGCCCCCGGCGGACACCGCCCTGCCGCTCGAGATCGGAGCCGTCGCGCCGGACTTCGCCCTGCCCGCCGCGACGCGCTGGGGGGTCTTGACCGAGCCCCTCCGCCTGTCCGACTACCGGGGCAAGACGGTGGTCTTGGCCTTCTTCTTTCGCGCCCGGACCCCTGGCTGAACCATCCAAATGGAGGCGTACCGTGACCAGTACGCCACGCTGTTCCACGGGGGTCGCGGGGTGGTCCTCATTGCGATCAGCACCGATCCCGTCGGTGCCCTTCAGTCCTGGGCGCGAGACGCCGAGTTCCCCTTCGTAATGGCGAGCGATTCCGGCGCGGTGCTCGGTCGGGCCTACGGCGCCTTGGCGCGCCGGCCAGGTGTCACCAACCGCAACCTGTTCGTGGTGGGCCCCGACGGACGAATCGCCTACCGGGCCGTTCCGTTTCGGGAAACGGATCCCACGGCGTACGAAGAGCTCGGCGCCGCCATCGGTCGGTTGTTGCCCGCCCCTGCGAACGATGGCCCCTGACAGCGCGCACAGACCAACCTGTTGTCGCACCGCGTAGTCCTCGTCGGTGGCGCCGCCTCATCGCTCGCGGCGCCAGCGGGTCGTCGAGGAGTGTGCGGCGACCCACCGCTAGCGCTCTGGACCGACCACCGGCGCGAGCGCGGATTCGAGGTCCTGGTCGCTGCCTACCCCCGTGTACACCACCCGCCCAGCAGCATCCAGCAGCACCACGTAGGACGTGGTGAGCGCGTCGAACGCGCGCACCGCCCGACCCCGCGCATCCCACAGGACCGTGAAGGGCATCGGGTGCTTCTCCAAATGGCGCTTGATCGACCGCGGAGACTGATTGACGCCAACGGCCACGACGATGAACTCCACGGTCGAGCCGAACCGGCGCCGGGCCACTTCCATTCGGGGGAACAGCGCGGCACAGTTGGGGCACCACGTCGCCCAGAACTCGATGAGCACGGGCTGCTTCCCGATCCACTGCCCGAGATCCACGGGCGCGCCATCGAGGTCCTCGACGGTCACCGGCGG
The DNA here is from genome assembly GCA_029863355.1 of Candidatus Krumholzibacteriia bacterium. The sequence goes on along the minus strand of JAOTVO010000176.1, from coordinate 3,128 downwards.
CACGACGGCGCCGATCGGGAGCCCGATCTCCTGTGCCGCCGCGCGGTTAGCGCCGGCCAGTCCGGCGAGCATCAGCACGCCACAGGCGACACGCACGACACGCAGCCGGATCATCGTACCGTCCACGCCTCCCACGCATAGTACGCTGCCATCGCCAGCAAGAGGACACCCCCGCCGCGCTTGACGCGGACCATCCACGCGCCGGCGCGGGGGAGTCGTGCCACGATCCCCGACGACACCCCCACCGCAACGAGCAAAGCGGTCATGCCCAGAGAAAACGCGAACAGATACACGAATCCCCATGCCGCCGAGCGAGTCGTCGCCACCCAAGTGAGCACCGTCGCAAAGGCGGGAGCGCCACACGGGGCCGCGACGATCCCCGAGGTGGCGCCGAGCAGCAACGCGGCCGGGATGGAGCCCCCGCGGAGCCCCCCTGACCAAGTCGTCAGTCGGGCGGGCACGGGCACCGGGAGGACGTCGAGCATCGCCAGACCGAACGCAGCGAGCAGCCCGGCGATGGTGAGCCGAGCCCACCAACTCGATCCCACGGTGCCGAAGAGCGAGCCGGTGAGCCCGGCGAGCAGCCCGAGCACGGCATAGAGCGAGGCGAGCCCAACGACGTAGGCGAGCGTGAGCCCAACGACCCGTCGGCGCGAATGCGGCCCGCCGGCGGTTCCCGACAGCAGGCCGACGGTGATCGGGACCATCGGGTAGACACACGGGGTGAGACTCGTCAGCACGCCCGCCACGAACAGCGCGGCAATGGCCGCAAAGGGGTGGTATGCCAGGGCATCGCCGAGCATCGGCGAAAGCTAATCACCCGCCGCCTTGACGCTGCCGCCGCGGGTGCGGCAACTTGCCGCGGGGCGATGGGAGGGTGAGGCACCACCATGACAGAGCACGCCACGCACGACCGACCGCGGACGCTCCTCGAGACGCGCCGGCTCGTCCTGCGCGAGCTCTCTTTCGAGGACCTGGACTTCGTCGCCGCCATGCTCGCGGACCCCGCGGTGATGCGGTTCTACCCGAAGTGCCACACCCGGGCCGAGGCCCGCGAGTGGATCGCACGACAGCGCGATCGATACGCACGCGACGGCCACGGCCTGTGGCTCGTGCACGACCGCACCGGCGATCAGCCGGTGGGCCAAGTCGGGCTCTCGCTCCAGCCAATCGATGGCGTGCAACTGCCCGAGATCGGCTGGCTGCTGCATCGCCCCTTCTGGGGCCGTGGCTTGGCCACCGAAGCCGCAGCCGCCGTTCGCGACTACGCATTCGGCGCGCGCGGCTATCCACGGGTCGTCTCCCTCATCCAGCCCGACAATGCGCCCTCCCAGGCCGTCGCATACCGCCTCGGCATGACGGTCGCCGGCCGCACGCGGTGGGCCGGCATCGTGCACGACGTGTTCGGCCTGGCACGGGCCGCTCCATGAGCCGCCGCCCGGCCGTGTACCAGGTGGATATCGCCGTGACGCCAGCTGACATCGACGAACTCGGCCACGTCAACAACGTGGTGTACCTCCGGTGGGTGCAGGAGGTCGCGACTGCGCACTGGCTGACAGCCGCCGGCCCCGATCTCGTCGCCGCGATCAAGTGGGTCGTGCTGCGCCACGAGATCGATTACCGACGTCCGGCGTTGGCCACCGACCGACTCCGCGCGCGGACCTGGGTGGGAGACGCGACGGGCACACGATTCGAGCGCCACGTGGAGATTGTGCGCGCCCGCGACGGTGTGGCGCTGGCGCGAGCACGCACCGTGTGGTGCCCGGTGGACGCGGAGACCGGGCGCCTGAAGCGCCTCGATCCGGCGGCCAACGAACGGTTTCTCGAGCCCGCCGAGACGGCGGAGGGAAGCGGAAATGTCACCCCCGGATAACGGTTGGCATCCAGCCCACAGTCGATGCACACGGCGGCGCGATCGGCGACTCGCCCCACTCTTGGCTGGCCTGCTCGCCCTGGGTGCCTGCGCCGCCGACACCGCCCGTCTCGACCCCGAGCAGGAATCCCGACTCGTCGCGCAGGGGATCGTGCTGCGCGCGGACAACCTAGTGTTTCGACACAGCGAGGACGTCGGCCGCCGAGACGCCCGCTGGCGGGATCGGGTGGCGTCCATCGTCGTGACTCGCGAGACGGTGCTGATCCACGAAAGCGGCTTGGTGGACTTCCTGATCGAGCGGACCACGCGCCGCTGGGTCGAGGTGCGTCGCGACCGCGACCGCGTGCGGATCAGCGCCGGGACACGCGGGAATACCGAAGCGTGGTCGTTCACGCCGCCGGGCGACGCCGACGCATGGGCGCGGGCCATTCGAGCCGTGATTCGGACCTCGCGCAGCACGGCGAACCCCTAAAGGAAGACCGTCATGGGACCACATCTTGCCATCGCTGGAGCCGCCGCCGCTGCCGCCGAGGCGCTCAAGGCCTCGGGCGCAATCGTCCGCGTTGAACCGGAGCGCTTCGAGCACCTCGTGAGCCGCATCGAGGAACCGCTCATCGTGCGCGCGCATAGCCGGTTTCTGGGCGAGCGGTGGGAGTACCTCACGGGCTACAAGGGACTGGTCTTCTACACCAAGGCTAAGGCACCGCTCAACCTTCCGGGTCGCGCGGAGATCATGGACGCGAAGTCCATTTCGATCCCCGGTTGACGGCGCATCCCGCGGAGTATCCGCGCAGCGGCTGCGTGACCCAGGTGCCGGGGGCTGGGTAGTACGTGAAGGGAACCGAGGCCAGCGCGCAGAGCAAACGGGTGGAGGACGAATGGTGTCCGCGTCGGAAGATCAGAGAGCCGCAGACGGCGCGGCAGGAGGCGACCGCCGACCGCGACCCGCCCGGGGTCGGAGAACCGGGTGGCGCCGCGCACGGAGTGTCACCGGAGTCGTGCTGAGCCTAGCGTGCGGTGTGGGGCCAGAGGTCCCCGAGGACTTCCTGCCCGGCTCGGTCGAGCAGGCGATCGGGCTGCCGAGCGCCAGCTTGATACAGCGCGTCACCCTGACGCCCGCCCAACCCGCCACCGGCGACACACTGGACGTACGGTCGGTCATCCGCAACGTCGGCCCGCGCGCGGTTCGCCTCACGTCGACGATCTGCGGTGTCCAGCTGCGCGGCTCCCTGACCTTCGCGGATCCGTTCGTGCG
>JAOTVO010000175.1 GCA_029863355.1 Candidatus Krumholzibacteriia bacterium | reverse complement strand
GACGTGATCCTGCCCAGCGCGCTGGCCGGAAAGGGCGTCCTGCTCACCCAGATCACCCTGGGGTGGTACGAGCACTTCGCGGGCTCTCTGCGCACGCACTTCCTCACCTCCGAACTGGACCAGTACCCGCCGCCGTTCGCCCGGCACGCGGCGCTCGCCGGACGCAGCATGCTGGTGGCGAAGGCCCGGCGCTACGACGTCGAGTGCGTGGTGCGCGGCTACCTCTCGGGCTCGGGGTGGCGGGAGTACGGGAAGAGCGGGCGCGTCTGCGGCGTGGAGCTGCCAGCCGGCCTCCTGGAGTCCGCCGAGCTGCCGCAGCCCATCTTCACGCCCGCCACCAAGGCAGACGGCGGTCACGACGAGAACATATCCTTCGACGAGATGTGCAAGTTCGTGCCGCGCCCAACGGCCGAGCGCCTGCGCGACGTCAGTATCGACATCTACACGCGCGCGCGCGACTACGCGCGCGAGCGCGGCATCATCCTCGCCGACACCAAGTTCGAGTTCGGGTCGATCGACGGCGAGATCACGTTGATCGACGAGATGCTCACGCCCGATTCTTCGCGCTTCTGGCCGGCGGCGAAGTACGCGCCGGGCCGGGGGCAGGAGAGCTTCGACAAGCAATTCGTGCGCGACTACCTGGACCGCACCGGCTGGGACCACAACCCGCCCGCCCCCGAGCTGACGCCCGAGGTGGTGGAGCGGACTGTCGCCCGGTACCGGGAGGCGCACGACCGGCTCTTTCCCCATCGCAACCTGGAGAGGTACCTGTGAAGCTGCTCGAGACATCCACGGCGCTGGTGAGCGTCACGGACAAGACCGGTCTGGCCGAGCTGGCCGCCGTGTTTGCCCGCGCCGGCGTCCACATACTCGCATCCTCGGGGACGAAAGCCTTTCTGGCCGGGCAGGGCGTGGAGGCGGAGGAGATCTCCGCCTACACGGGAAGCCCGGAGATCCTGGACGGACGCGTCAAGACACTCCACCCCAAGATTCACGGCGGCATCCTGGCCAACCGGGACGACCCGGCGCACGTGCGCACGCTCGCGGACAGTGGGACCCACGCCATCGATTTCGTGGTGGTCAACCTCTACCCGTTCGAGGAGAAGTACCGCGCGGGTACGCTCGCGCCCGACGAGATGGTGGAGTTCATCGATATCGGCGGCATCACGCTCCTGCGCGCCGCGGCCAAGAACCACAGGCACGTCACCGTGGTCACGCATCCGTCGCAGTACGCGGAGGTGGCCGACGCGGTCGCCAACCGTGGCGGCACCAGCGCCGAGCTGCGCGCGCGGCTGGCGGCGGAAGCCTTCGCGCTGACCGCGACGTACGACGCAGCCATCAGCCGCTACCTGCGCGAGACGACCGGCGCCGCGGCGCTGCCGTCGCGTGCTGCGCTGGGCCTGGAGAAGGTCACCGACGTCCGCTACGGCGAGAATCCGCACCAGCGGGGCGCTCTCTACCGCACCGTCGGCGGATCACCGCTGTGCGACATGGAGGTGCTCCAGGGCAAGGAGCTTTCCTTCAACAACTACCTGGACATCGCCGGCGCTTTCACGCTGGCGCGCGATCTGGGCCGGGAGGGCGTGGCCATCATCAAGCACACCAACCCGTGCGGTGCGGCCTGGTGCGGGGAGCCGCTCGCCTCGTTCCGCCGCGCGCTGTCGTGCGATCCGACCAGCGCCTTCGGCGGCATCGTGGCCGTCAACGGGACCGTGGAGGAGCCGCTCGCCGGCGAGCTGACGCAGATGTTCCTCGAAGTGGTCCTCGCCCGCCAGATCTCCGAGGCGGCGCGCCGCGTGCTGGCCAAGAAGAAGAACGTGCGCGTGGTGCGCATGCCCGACGGGTACTGGGACGACCCCCGCCCCGGCGCGCTGGCCGTCTACCTCCAGGACGCCGTGCTGTGGCAGGACGAGGACGCCGGCTTCCCCGAGCTGCGCGAGCTGCGCGTGGTGACGCGGCGAGCGCCGACGGAGGCGGAGCGCGCGGCCCTCGACAAGGCGTGGATCGTGGCCAAGCACGTCAAGTCCAACGCCATCGTCATCGGCGACGGCGAGGGCACCGTCGGCATCGGCGCGGGGCAGATGAGCCGGGTGGATTCCTCTCGCATCGCCTCGCGCAAGGCGTTCGACGCCGGCTTCTCGCTGGTGGGCAAGGTCGCGGCCTCCGACGCCTTTTTCCCGTTCCCCGACGGCGTCACCGAGCTGGCCAAGGCGGGGATCACGGCGGTGATACAGCCCGGCGGGTCGCTACGCGACGAAGCGGTGATCGACGCGGCGGACGCGGCGAGCATCGCCATGCTATTCACCGGCCGGCGCCACTTCCGCCACATCTGAGGAGCGGTCTCTATGCCCAGCGGCGGCGTCGTCATACTCGACTTCGGATCGCAGTACACGCAGCTCATCGCGCGGCGCATCCGCGCCATGAACGTGTTCTCGCGGATCCTGCGCTGCGACGCTCCCGAATCGGAGATACTGGAGGACGACCCGAGCGGCATCATCCTCTCCGGGGGGCCGTCGAGCGTGCTCGACGAGGGGGCCCCCGCGCTGCCGCCGCGGCTATGGGAGTGGAAGCGTCCCGTGCTGGGCATCTGCTACGGGCTCCAGCTCTTGGCCCGCGATGCGGGCGCGCGCATCGTCCGCGCCGGACACGCGGAGTACGGCTACGCGCGCATAGACGCCGACGCATCCACGCCGCTCTTTCGCGGCACGCCGTCGCCGCAGCAGGTGTGGATGAGCCACGGCGACAAGGTCGAACCCGGCGCCGAGGGGATGGAGGTGATCGCCACGTCGGACCACAGCGAGCTCGCCGCCGTCGCCCTGCCGGCGCGTCGGGCGTGGGCCGTGCAGTTCCACCCGGAGGTCCAGCATACGACGCACGGGGAGACCATTCTGCGCAACTTCCTCTTCGAGATCTGCCGATGCGAGCCGGCCTGGTCGGCGGCGAACATCGTCGAGCAGATGGTCGCCGAGACGCGGGACCAGGTAAGCCAGGGCCGGGTGATCTGCGCCGTGAGCGGCGGCGTGGACAGCTCGGTGGCGGCCTGTCTGATCGACCGCGCCATCGGCGAGCGCCTGTTCTGCGTCTTCGTCGACAACGGGCTCCTGCGCGAAGGGGAGCGCGAGCACGTCGTCGAGCTGCTCGGGTCGCACGTGAGCGCACCGCTGGAAGTCGTAGACGCGCGCGCGCGCTTCCTGGAGCGGCTGCGCGGCGTGGTCGACCCCGAGGAGAAGCGCCGGCGCATCGGGAACCTCTTCGTCGAGGTGTTCGAGGAAGTGAGCGATCGCCACGGCCCCTTCGATTTCCTGGGGCAGGGGACCCTCTACCCGGACCGCATCGAGAGCTTCTCCACCGTGGGGCCGTCGGCCACCATCAAGACGCACCACAACGTGGGCGGCCTGCCCGAGCGCATGCGCTTCGGCCTGGTCGAGCCCCTCAACCTCCTGTTCAAGGACGAGGTCCGGCAGATCGGTCTGGAGCTGGGACTGCCGCGGGAGCAGCTCGCCCGCCACCCCTTCCCTGGCCCGGGACTTGCTGTCCGCGTGCTGGGCGAAGTGACGGAGGAGAGACTCGAGCTGGTGCGGCGCGCCGACAAGATCTTCGTCGACGCGCTCCGGGAGTGGGACCTCTACGACAGCGTCTGGCAGGCGCTGGTCGTGCTCCTGCCGGTGCGGAGTGTGGGCGTGATGGGCGACGCGCGGACCTACGGACACCCCGTCGTCCTGCGCGCGGTGACCAGCACGGACGGCATGACGGCGGACTGGTACGATTTTCCGCACGAGTTCGTCAAGGAAGTCTCCAACCGGATCATCAACTCGGTGCCGGGGATCAACCGCGTCGTCTACGACGTGACCTCGAAGCCTCCGAGCACGATCGAGTGGGAGTGACCCTCGCGTCCCGCCCCGGGGGGCCGCCGCGCTGGCGCCCTTCTCTGCAACCGCTTAGACTTATAGAGGTATGAAGATAACGCTTCTGCGCGCTTCCCTGGCTACCGTAGCGGCTGCCGCCGCGGTGGTCGGTGCGGCGGGGCTCGGCGCCGCGCCCGCGACCTCGCCGCTTTCCCCCGCCGAGCTGCTGGCCCGGCACGGAGAGCCGGGGCGGGCGCAAGCGCTGCTCGAGCGCGCGGGCGTCGAGCCGGACGTCGGCCGGATGCGCCTCGAGGCGCGCCTGCTGGCCGAGCTCGGCCGCTGGGCCGAGGCCGACAGCGTCGTCGCCGGGCTGGTGCCGGTGGGCGACGCGCACGATCTCTTCATCCACCACCTGCTGCGGGCCGAGCTCAACGCCCGCTGCGCGAGGCACGAAAGGGCGCTCGATCACCTGCGCGCCATCGCCGACGTGGCGCCGGACGGCCTCGGCGCCTACCGCGAATACGTCGCCATCGCCGTCCACACGGCGCTGGGCGATACGGCGGCGGCGGTGGCGGCGGGAGGGCGGGGGCTCGCGCGCGGCGTTCCGGAAGCCCTGCGCACGGCGTTCGACGAGCGGCTCATCGCCGCCCTCGCGGCGGCGGGGCGAACGGAGCGTGCGGTTGCGCATGCGCGCGCGGCGCGCGCGGCTACGCCGGACCTCGACGGGCAATTGTGGCTGTTGCGCGTGGAGTACGACGTGTTCGTCGCGACGGAACGCTTCCGCGAGGCGGCGGAGGTCGCGCACGACATCGTGCGCCGCCACCCCCGCGGGCGCGACGCTGAGGCCGTGGTGCGCGACTTTCAACGGGTGGTGCCGCCGCGCGATCTCCGTGCATCCGAGCTGCTCGCCTTTGCCCAGGTGCTCGTCGACCGCGGCGACACGGGCGCCGCCGCGCCGCTGGTGAGGGAAGCGCGCGGGCGGCGGCTATCCGCGCACGGGCGGGAGACGTTGCGTCTGTGTGAGGCGGAGCTACACTACCGCGGCGGGCGCTACGAGCGCGCGCTGGAGCTGGCGCAGCCCGCCTTCTCCGACCCCGGCTACCGGCGCGAATCCATTCTGATCTCGGCGCGCGCCGAGCGCCGGCTCGACCGGCCCCGCGCGGCGGCGCGCCTCTACGAGTACTTTGCGCGCGCATTTCCGAACGACGTCAAGGCGGCGGAGGCACTGTACGTGGCCCGCAGTCTCTACGAGCGGATGGGCGACGCGGCGGGGAAGCACCGCGTGTCGAGCACGTTGCGCAAATCGTACCCCTCGACCTACTTCGGACGCTCTACGGAGATTGAGGCGGCGCTGAGCTCGGCCGACGCCGGCGAGTTCGGAGACGCCATCACGGTGCTCACGCGACGCGTCCAGCGTTCGCGGCGAACGGACGAGGGCGCGCTCTACCACCTGGCTTCGACGTATCGCCGCGCGGGCGACGTGGAGACGAGCGAGATGCTGCTCGCCGAGCTCCGGCGCCTCGACGTTGCGTCGTTCTACCTGCGCCCGTTCGTGTCCGCCACGTACGCGCGCCCTGCCCTGCGCGGCGCGGGCGAGGTCGAGATCGACGGGCCCGAGGGGCTCGCCGTGCTCCTCGCGCGCTCCGTGCAGCGCAAGGAGGCTTCGGTGACCCGCATTGCCGCGGCCATCGCGCCGGCCGCCGCCGAGGCGGCCTGCGCGGAATGCCTGGCACGCGCGCGGGCATTCCTCGAGGCGGGTTTGCGCGACTGGGGCGAGCGGGAACTGGACGCGGCGAGCGCGCGCGGGCCGTCGTCACCGGGGACGATGCTGGAGCTGGCCGGTCTGTACGATGCCTACGCGATGCCCTGGCGCAGCGTGCGCCTCTATCAGCGCGCCGTGGATGCCACCCCGTGGAAGCTCCGCCGCGAGCTCGCCGACGACTTCTGGTGGCTGCTCTATCCCGTCCCGCACCCGGTGCAGGTGCTCGAGAACGCTGCGCGCTACGATTTGCCGCCGCACCTGGTCTACGCCATGATCCGGGAGGAGAGCCGCTTCGACGCGCTGGCGATCTCGCGTGTCGGTGCCATGGGCTTGATGC
>JAOTVO010000174.1 GCA_029863355.1 Candidatus Krumholzibacteriia bacterium | reverse complement strand
CCGAGACCACGCTCGATCGCGTGGCCACCGACGGAAAGATGATCGACCACGCGCCCCTCGACCTGCACGTGGGATCGGTGGCCATACGCCGCTTCATTGCGAAGCACCAGCCCTTGCTCACGCTCCATGGCCACATCCACGAGTCGGCCCGCATCACGGGCGCGTGGCGCGACCGCATCGACCGGACGTGGATGTTCTCGGCCGCACACGACGGCCCGGAGTTGTGCTTGGTGGCGTTCGAGCTCTCGCGCCTGGAACAGGCGCGCCGCACGCTTCTCTGAGCGGCACCCTCAGCCGGAACGGCGCAGCGGAAGGGGTCGCGCCGCGTCGGTGACGGCGCCGATCTTCACCGCCCAGCTCGTGCGTTTTTCGATGTCGTCGTCCGTGATGAGGTGCACGTCGAGCAGGCCATCGGAGCGGTAGCCGGTACGCAGGTAGTTCATCTCGGCGAGCGAGCGGCTCCATCCCTCGAGCCACAAAGCGAGCTCCTTGCGCTTTTCCTCGTCGTCGCCCACGTGCAAAAGCAGGTCGAGGTCGCTGCCCGGACGGGCGGTGGCGTTCTTGGTGCTCCCTAAGACGTACATGGCCTTGACGCCGAAGCGGTCGGGGTCGATCTGCTGGGCCATGCGCTCGGCGAGCCGCAGCCGCCAGCGCCAGTGCTCGTCCGAGACCGGCGCCAACTCCGGCGCTTTCCCCACTTGCGCCTCCCCCGTCGCGCCGGGCGGCGCTAGGTAACCCAGGGCCCGGTCGAGGTCGGCGTTCAGGAGCACCCGGAGCACGCGCCCGTCGCTGACGCTGGGGACGTCGACCACGCGAACCGTATCGCCGAAGGAGGAGAAGCGGGGCAGGATGTGGGGCAGGATATTGCGCGCTCCACGGAGGAAGCGCTCGTTGAACACGTTGCCGTCCTCGTCGGGATAGAGCGGGATGTATCGAATGTCGGACTCGACGAGGTCCTGGAAGAAGTGCGTGCCGAAGGACAGCTCCGGAACGTAGTTGCCCTTCTTGCGCGCCACTTCGAGCAGAGCGGCAGCGTTGTTGATATCAGAATAGGTCACGTGGACGCCGAGCTTGATGTCACCGCGGCTTCCCCACCGTCCCGGGCCGATCAGGACGAACTGCCGCTTGGGCAACACCTGGTTGAGGCGTCCCACGATCGTGCCCACCGTTCTTAGGCCGTCGAGGCTCTCGATCTCCGCGTACTTCTCCGGGTCGACGTAGACGATGTGGGACACGTCCGGCACGCGGCCGTTGGAGATGTAGCGGTTTGCCGAGAAAACGATCTGCTCGGCCGGAACGTCCTGCGGGATGGGCGCGGGGGCATATTCCTCGGAGTGGCTCTGCGAGCGGCACTGCAGGAGGTAGAAATCCTCGCCGTCGCAAGCGAACTCGATGTCGGGCGTCGCGCCCAGACGCTCGCGCAGCAGCCGCAGCAGCCAGTTCATCGACTCCACGAAGCCCGTGTCCTCGATCAGTCCCTGGAAAGTGACGATGATATCATCCTTCTCCCAGTCCGGCTCCAGCCCCACCGGCTTGCGCACGCGGTCGCCGTCGGCGATGGAGATGACGTGCCGCACCGCCGGGTAGCGGTGGCCCATTTCGCGCAGAAACGCGCGGACGTCGTGCGTCTCCAGCATGCAAGTGCGGAGGTTGATGACGTCGATCTTGTTGGGCGAGTAGCGCTGGATCTCATCCGCGGAGACGTTCACGCGTAGACCCGGTTGCCCCGGCGAGAGGAGTACGGGGTAGTCGTCGGCGAGTCGGTCGACGGCGCGCGTGCCCAGACCCGGAACCAGACGGACGATGCCGTCCTCGCGCTTGATGCGCGGCGACCACCGGAACTCGTTGTCGCCGAAGGCGACCCCCGCCCAGGCGGGCAGGTAGTAGTCGCCCACGCGCTTCCCGACTACCGTCTGGATCATGAGGCCCATCTCTTCGTGGAAGTCGAGGAGCCCGCGCTGCGCGCGGTATTCGATGGGATCGGGGGAGAAAACGGACGCGTAAACTTCGGCGATGGCGTCTTGCAACGCGTCCAACCGCTCCTTTTTCGTGCCCTGATTGGCGAGGAAGAGGCTCTTGTACTTGCCCGAGAACGCCGATCCGAGCTGGTCCTCGAGAAGGCTCGAGCTGCGAACGATCAGCGGCTGATCCTCGAAGTCGTCCAGGGCCGCCGCCAGCCCCTTGGTCAACTCCGGGGGGAAGTGCGAGTTTATGAAGACCTGCACGATGTGCGGGTACTCGAGTCGCACGCGCTCGATTTCCATGTACTTGCGGTTGTAGAGCTCCTCGAGGTCATTGTGGCGGATGAACTCTTGGATCGCGTCCGAGCTCACGTACCACGTCTTGGGCACCTTCAGGTTGGGGAAGTACTTCTCCCGTTCGGGCGACTTGCGCACGACGTGCGACGATACGAAGAGGCCAGCGCTCTTGCCGCCGAGGTGTCCGTGGCTGGTAGCCGGATAGACGATGTGATCGAGCAGCTCGTAGAAGTCCGCCACATCGACGTATTCCTTGGCCACGTTGATGAAAGCCAGGTCGTCGACGAACAGGCGGCGCAGGAGGGAGACGCGCAGGCTCTTGTGCACGGACTCGGAGAGCTCGCCGGCCAGCGCCTCCGACCCGCGAAAGCGCTCGACGGCCTCGATGATCTCCGCGAGCCCGCTCTGCGTGTTTTCGAGCGTGTTGATCAGGTAACCCGACTTCTCCTCTTCGATCCATTCTTGGATGCAGGAGAGCACCTCGTCCTCGCCCAGGCGCCGCGACGCGATCTCGAAGGCGCGCTCGGTGAGGGTGGCCAGGTCAAGCATCGCCGCCTTCTGCGCGGGCTGATTCTCGTCCAGCACGGCGGACTCGCCGCCCTCCCGGGAGAGGAGTTGCCGCAGCAGCGTCTCCGCTTCCTCGTTCCCCGTCCAGCAGAGGTGGTTGATCATCTTGCGCGTCATGCGATCCAGGAGTCCCTGGTCGGTGCGGCGCAGGAAGTCGAGGATCACGCCCCATTCGCGGCGACCACGAGCGTGGATGGTGCGCATTGCGGTTTCCCAGCTGCTGTGCGCCTGGTGGATGTGTTGCTGCATCACGAACAGGCCGATCCGGTCCGCGATGGCCTGGATGAGCCGCCGCTCCTCTCGGAGGAACGGCCCCTCGTCCGCGTTCGGGCGCGCGACCGTATAGTACACCTGCACCTCGCCCACCTGTTTACCTTCCACCAGGATGTCGGCGCCCATCGACCACGGTGACTCCTCGAAACCGGACGACGTGCTGACGCTGTCGTGCACGCGTAGCCGCGCGCAGCACACGTCCGGGAACTGCCACCCCGCGGGCAAGCAACCGACCAGCTCGCGCATCACTTCGTGGAGCGGCCGCTTGACGTCGCTCAGGAGCTCGTCGACGCGGTAGAGACATTTGAGCTCTTTGGCGCGCTCCTTGAGCGACTCCATTATGTGGCCGAGTTGATCTTCGGGTCCGGTCATCGTCATCCCTCTCCTCGCGACGGCCGGTAGACAACGCCGCGTCCCGACCTTCCATCCACGAGTATGTGCAGCGGCGTCTCCAGCCGCAAGTGGCGCACCAGCGCCGTCTCGGCGCGCGGCGCGATGCGCTGGAGCCACGCCCAGTCGATCGCACCCTCGCTGCGCACGGTGAAATAGCTCACGCCGAAGCTGGACAGGTTGTGGAAGAAGTGGGATCCCTGGCTGGGGTCGACGCGCACGCCCGGGATGCAGGCCTCGACGATGGCGCCGGCCGCGCATATCTGCGGCCAGGATACGGGGATGCCCAACCACGGATCCGCACTACCCCAGCGCCCGAAGCCGATGAGCAGGTAACGCCGCCCTTCGCCGAGGAGCGCGCGGTTGACCGCCTCCAGATCGTTGGCGGCCGTGCGCGAGTGCTCGAGCGCGAAGGCGTCGGGTCGGACGTAGACGATGTCCTCGATGGTGTCCACGACGCCGTTGCCCATAGCGCGCTCCGAACCGAGCAACACGGCGAGGCCCGCGGGCGGCTCCGCGGGGATGTCGACGGTGTCGCGGGGGCCCGCCATGGGGCGCACCTGGAGGAAGCCCAGCCGCGCGCGCGGCGCGGTGCGCGTGGGAAGATCGAGCGCGAACTCGATCTCCACGTCGGCGCCCATCGCCTTCTCGAAGGCTTCGAGCAGCGCTCGCACCAGCGGGTTGAGGGGAAACGCGTCGTACTCGAGAAGCGGCGCGAAGTTCACCACCCGCACGCCGTCACCCCGCGCGCCGGGTACGAGGCGCCCGTTGTGATCGACGGTGGAGGCCACCCAGTCGAGCACGCCGTCGTAGTCGGCGTCGGCGAGCGGCCGCGCCTCCATGTACTCGATCTCCGAAACCGGGTCGAAGGCGGGGGGCGCGCCCATATTCACCGCCCAGAACGTGGTCTGCGTGGTCTTGAGCAGCTCCGCGACCGACCCCACGGGCGGAGGAATCTTGGGGTAGGCGGGCGAGTACGACCACGCGACGCCCCCGTCCACGATGGTCTTGCCCAGCCCGAGCGCGAGGCTCACTACGCCGTCCTGCGGTCTCGCGCGCCCGAAGGCGTAGTAGTTGTACGTGCGCCCCACGCCGGAGACGTGGGGGTAGTAGCGATCGCCGTGCCGCATCCCCACGACGTCTTGCAGGACTACGGCCATCTTCTCGTCGCGGGCGGTCTTGCCAATGGCCTGCAGGTAGGCCCGCGCACCGCGGAAGAACATCGACGCGTAGACGAACTTGATCGCCTCCACCAGCTTCTGGAAGCGCGTGTCCGAGTCGGGCTGGTCGTTGGGGATCATCTTGGTCTCGTACACGCCGGCGAAGGGATGGGCGAGGGCATCCTCGAGCATGCTCGAGGAGCGAACGGCGATGGGCGTGTGCGTGCGCTCGACGAGCGCGCGCAGGTCGCCGACGTGCTCGATGGGGAAATCGTGCTTCTGGAAGGCGTGGGCGATGCGCTCGTCGGTGGCGCCGGGGGCGACGATGGCCTCGACATCCAGGCCAGCCATGAACGTGTCGAACACGTCGGCGCAGAGGACGGCGAAGCGCGGCACGTCGGCGTCCACTTCACCGAAGTCGCCCCGCGCGAGGACCTCGCGGGCGGCGACGAGCCCCGTCGCCTTACCCCCCATGGCGCCCCCACCGATGCGGCTGGCCACTGCGCCGTCGCCGGCTTCGCCACGCACGTACGGCGGCAGCTCGACGTTCATGCCTGGGTTCCCCATGACCTACCCCCCCCGCGGGGAGGGGCTCACACCCACCCCCTGTCGCGACACGCCAGCGCCACGCGCTCCACGGCCACGGTGTAGGCGGCGTCGCGCATTGGCAGGCCGTGCTTCCGCGCGACCTCGGAGACGGCGAGGTACGCCGCCGTCATGGCCACGTCGAGTTTGCCCAGCACCTCGTCGCGCCGCCAGAAATAGTTCATGTTGCTCTGCACCTGCTCGAAGTAGCTACACGTGACCCCACCCGCGTTGGCGAGGAAGTCCGGGATCACGAAGATATTGCGCTTATCGAGCCGCTTGGACGCTCCGTTGGTGGTCGGGCCGTTGGCGCCCTCGGCCATCACTTTTACCCGCGAGGAGACGCGCTCGACGCTCTCGTCCGTGATCTGGTTCTCCAGCGCAGCGGGGATGAGGATGTCGACGTCCTGGGCGAGCCACTCCTCTCCGGGTAGCATCTCGTACCCGAGATCTCTGGCCTTGCCTTTGTCCACGCCGCCGAAGCGGTCGGTGATGCCCTGCAGCTCGCTTAGGGCGATGCCGTCGCGCTTGCGAAAGGCGTAGGAGGTCTCGTCGCTCTGGTCCCAGCAGGACACGCAGGTGACCTTGCCTCCGATCTGCTCATACAGCTCGATCACGTGCTGGCCCACGTTGCCGAATCCCTGCACGCTGGCAGTCGTGTCGGAGGGGCGGATGCCCAGCTCCTTGAGCGCCTCGCGCAGCGTGAACACCACCCCGTAGCCGGTGGCCTCCTTGCGCCCCAGCGAGCCACCCAGTCCCACCGGCTTGCCAGTGATGAAGCCGGGGAAATGGCCGCCGACGATGTG
>JAOTVO010000173.1 GCA_029863355.1 Candidatus Krumholzibacteriia bacterium | reverse complement strand
GTACATCGAGCGGCCCAAGCACATCGAGATCCAGGTGATGGCCGATGCTCACGGCAACGTCGTCTCCTTCGGCGAGCGCGAGTGCTCCATGCAGCGCCGCTACCAGAAAGTGATCGAGGAGGCGCCCTCGCCCGCGGTCAACGCGCGTCGCCGCTCAGCCTTGTCCGCTGCGGCCCGCACCGCGTCCGCCGCCGTCGGTTATCGCAGCGCGGGGACGGTCGAGTTCATCATGGACGAGAAGCGCAACTTCTACTTTCTCGAGATGAACACGCGGCTGCAGGTCGAGCATCCGGTGACGGAGATGGTCTACGGCGTGGACCTGGTCAAGATGCAGCTGGAGATCGCCGCGGGGCGGCCGCTCGCGGTCCGGCAGAAGGACGTCAAACCCAAGGGCCACGCCGTGGAGATGCGCGTCTACGCGGAGGACCCCGCGCACGGCTTCATGCCGTCGGTGGGGCGCGTCAGGCGGCTCATCCTCCCCGAGGGACCGGGCGTGCGCAACGACAACGGCGTCTACCCCGGATACGAGATCCCCATCCACTACGACCCCATGATCGGCAAGCTCGTCGTGTGGGCACAGACGCGCGAGGAGGCCATCGCGCGCGCGCGACGCGCGCTGCGCGAGTACCGCTGCGACGGCGTGCGCACCAACGCCGACTTCCTGCTGTGGGCGCTGACGGAGAGCACGTTCGTCGACGGCACGTACCACACGCACACCATCGAGCAGCGATTCGACCCCACCGCACTGCACCAGCGCGAGGAGGCCGTCGAGCTCGCCTCCATCGCCGCCGTCATTGCGGCCTTCCACCACGCCACGAGCGTGCGCTTCCAGAGCGCGCCGGAGGCGGCGGCCGACCCCTGGTGGCAGTTGGCGCGCCACGAGGGGCTGCGCCGTTTCGAGCGCTGAGGGCGCTGCCGGAGAAAGAAAGATGAAGTTCGTCGTCAGAGTCGATGGCCGCGAGAAGGTCGCACACGTCGAGAGGCGCAACGGCATCTTCGCGATCCAGCTCGACGGCAAGGCCTACACCGTCGACTGCCAGTACTTCGGCGATACCGGTTATCTCTCGCTCCTCATCGACAACAAGAGCTACCTGATCGAGAGCGCCCCGGTGCGGCCGGAGCGGGGCGAGTACTACGCGTGGGTCATGGGGCGCCACTACGACCTCGAGGTGCTCGACGAACTGCTCGTCGCCGTGCGCGACGCCGAACGGGTGCGCGGCCACTTTGGCCCCTACGTGCTCGCCGCACCCATGCCGGGGCTCATCGTCGACATCAAGGTCAAGCCGGGCGATATCGTGGAGCCCGGCGCAGCGATCGTCGTCATGGAGGCGATGAAGATGCAGAACGAGCTCTCCGCCGAGGTGGGCGGCGTGGTCAAGGAAGTGCGCGTGCGCGTGCGGCAGACGGTGGAGTCGCAGGCCCCGCTCGTCGTGATCGAGAAGGAGTGAGCGTGGGCGCGCGCGGCAAGGACCACTGGAAGAAGACGGTCTACGACCCCTTCGTCGCCGGGCATCCCGAGCGCAGGCCGCGCTTCGAGACCTCCTCGGGCATCGAGCTCGACGCGGTCTACGCGCCCGAGGACGCCGCCGCAGCGGCCGAGCCCGCCCCCGGCCTCCCCGGGGTCTATCCGTTCACGCGGGGCATCTACCCCACCATGTACCGCGGCCGCCCCTGGACCATCCGCCAGTACGCCGGCTTCGGCACGGCGCGCGACACCAACGCGCGCTTTCGCGCCATGCTCGCGCGCGGCCAGAAGGGCCTCTCCGTCGCCTTCGATCTCCCCACGCAGATGGGCTTCGATTCCGACGCCCCCCTGGCCGTGGGCGAGGTGGGCCGCGTGGGCGTGGCCATCGACACCGCCGACGATCTGGCCGCGGTGTTCGACGAGATCCCCATCGAGCGCGTCAGCACGTCGATGACCATCAACGCGACGGCCAGCGTGCTGCTGGCCATGTACGTGGCCATCGCCGACGATCGCGGGATCGCGCGCGAGAAGCTCGCCGGCACCGTGCAGAACGACATCCTCAAGGAGTACATAGCGCGCGGGACCTACATCTTCCCACCCGCCCCCAGCGTGCGCCTCATCACGGATATGTTCGCCTGGTGCGCGGCGGAGCTGCCCAGCTGGAATCCCATCTCCATCAGCGGCTACCACGTGCGCGAGGCCGGATCCACCGCCGCACAGGAGGTCGCCTTCACCCTGGCCGACGGCATCGCCTACGTGCAGGCGGGTCTCGACGCCGGGCTCGACGTGGACGCCTTCGCGCCGCGGCTCTCGTTCTTCTTCAACGTGCACAACCAGTTCCTCGAGGAAGTGGCCAAGTTCCGCGCGGCGCGGCGCCTCTGGGCGCGCATCATGAAGGAGCGCTTCGGGGCCAGGAAGGAAGAGAGCATGCGCCTGCGCTTCCACACGCAGACCGCCGGGAGCACCCTCACCGCGCAGCAGCCGCAGAACAACGCCGTGCGCGTGGCCATCCAGGCGCTCGCCGCCGTCCTGGGCGGCACCCAGAGCCTGCACACCAACAGCCTCGACGAGGCGCTCGGCCTGCCCAGCGAGGAGGCGGCGCGCATTGCGCTGCGCACCCAGCAGATTATCGCCGAGGAGACCGGTGTGATCGACACCATCGACCCCCTGGGCGGGAGCTGGGCCATCGAGCACCTCACCGACGCCCTCGAGGAGCGGGCAGCGAAGCTCATCGGTGAGATCGACGATCTCGGCGGCATGATAGCCGCCATCGAGCAGGGCTTCCCCCAGCGCGAGATCGAGCGGGCCGCCTACCGCTACCAGCGCGCGCTCGAGCGTGGCGAGCAGAAGGTCGTGGGTGTGAACGCGTACACCGAGGACGACGGCGCCGAGCCCGCCGTCTTCACCGTCGACCCCGCGCTCGAGCGCGAGCAGATCGCGCGCCTCCAGGCCCGGCGCAAAGCGCGCGACAACGACGCCGTGGAGGCTGCGCTCGCGCGCCTCGCCGAGGCCGCCGCGGGCGAGGCCAACCTCTTTCCGCCCATCCTCGAGGCCGTCAAGGTTCGCGCGTCCATCGGCCAGATCTGCGACACGCTGGCCGCGCGCTTCGGCCGCTACCGCGACACCGTCGCACGGTGATAGATATGCAAGACGACATCGGCATCCAGCGCATCGACCACATCGCCATCGCCGTGGAGCGCCTCGACGACGCCCTCGCCATCTTCGAGCGCGTGCTCGGGTTGAAGGCGACCCACCGCGAGCGCGTGGACGATCAGCGCGTGGACGTCGCCACCCTTCACCTCGGCGAGACCGCAATCGAGCTCGTCGCCCCCGCCACCCCCGACTCGCCCATTGCCAAGTACCTCGAAAAGCGCGGGCCCGGCATCCACCACATCGCGCTCGAGGTGCGCGACATCGCCGCCGCCATCGCGGCACTCCAGGCGAGGTCCGTGGAGATGATCGACGCCGTGCCGCGCGCCGGCAAAGAAGGCTCCCAGGTGGCCTTCATCCACCCCAAGGCGACGGGCCGCGTGCTGGTGGAGCTGGTGGAGCCCGCACGCTAGCGACGGACCTCCAAGTCTTCTGCAAGCGGGCTTTCGTGGCGCCGGTATCGGACGAACTGGCGCGCCTTCCCTTTTCTCACTATGTTGGAGCATCGATTCGCGGCCGCTGCCGGAGGGGGAGGTGGCCGGACACTTCATTCGCGATGCAGACGAGGAGGTTCAGATCATGATCACGATTATGGGTGCGAGCGGCAACACCGGGCGCGCCGTCGCGGAGCATCTGCTGGAGGCGGGCGAGAAGGTGCGCGTGCTGGGGCGCTCGGCGGAGAAGCTCGCAGGCTTCAAGGCCAAGGGCGCGGAAGTCATGACCGGCGACGCCACCGACGCCGGCTACCTGACGCGGTCGTTCAAAGGCGCCGACGCCGTCTACACGCTCCTCCCGCCCAACTTCGGCGCGTCCGACTTCCGCGCCTACCAGGACCAGCTGGGCGAGGCGATCGTGCAGGCGATTCGCGATAGCGGCGTCAAACACGTGGTCTTCCTGAGCAGCCTGGGCGCCGACCTGCTCTCGGGCACCGGCCCCATCGCGGGCTTGCACGCGCAAGAGGAGCGCCTGAAGAAGCTCTCCGGCGTCCACGTGCTCTCGCTGCGGGCGGGCTACTTCATGGAGAACCATTTCATGAGCCTGGGGATGATCAAGCACCAGGGCATGAACGGCAGCGCCGTGGCCGGCGACGTTCCCATCGCCATGGTGGCAGCGCGCGACATCTCCGAGGTGGCGGCCAAGGCGCTTCGCGCGCGCGGGTTCAAGGGCTTCTCATTCCACGAGATCCTGGGACCGCGCGAAGTGATGATGGCCGAGGCTACGAAGATCATCGGCAAGCGCGTCGGCAAGCCCGGCGTCGAGTACGTGCAGTTCCCCTACGAGGACAGCCAGAAGGCGATGGTCGGGATGGGCATCTCCGAGAGCCTGGCGAGTCTGTACGTCGAGATGGGCCGCGCTTTCAACGAGCGCAAGGTGCACTCGCTGCAGGGACGCAACGCGCAGACCACGACGCGCACGCGCCTGGAAGACTTCGCGGAGGTGCTGGCGAAGGCGTACGAAGGCGCGTAGCGGGGGGGCGCCTACCTCAGCAGGACCATCTTGCGCGTGAGCGTGCCCCACGGCGTGACGAGGCGGCAGAAGTAGACGCCGGAGGGCGCGCTCGCGCGCGTCTGGCCGCGGCCGTCCCAGCGAACGATGTGCTCACCGGGGCCGGCGTGGTCGTCGAAGAGCGTCGCCACGTGGCGGCCGCGGGCGTCGTAGACGGCGAGGGTGACGCGCGCCGCGCCCGGCAGCGCGAAGCGGATCGCCGTCTGCGGGTTGAAGGGGTTGGGGTGGTTCTGGGCCAGGCGCGCGGCGGGCGCCTCGACGGCGCGCACGGCGGTCGGCATCCCCTCGATCTCGCCCAGTATCCACGCGGCGTTCTCCGGCGTGATGTCCACGTGGGGCTCGTTGCCCACCGGGAAGAAGACAGCGTCGAACGGCGTGAGCGCGAGCAGGTTGGGGTCGCCGGCGATGTCGTAGAAGAGATCGCTCGTCGCCAGGTCCAGCGCGCTCACGGTGGGAATGAAGCAGTGGCGCTCGTGCAGGGCCACGATGTCGCCGTAGGGTGCCGCCACCGAGTCCATGTCCGCCATCGAGGCCCGCGATCCCCCGGGGGCGTTGTCGTAGGGCAGCGTGCCGCTCACCGTCACGTCGAGCGATTCGTTCTGGATCAGGAAGACCCAGATGAGCCCCTCGAAGATGCGCGTGCTCCCGCCGTCGGGCACCGCCCACACGTTGCCCGTGATGTCGACGAGGAACGTGTTGTACTCCCACGCGATGATCTGGTCCCCCGCCGCGAACCCCTGGTTCTGCATCGTCGCGCTGCCGTTGGCCACGGCGACCCTTCGCGGCTGCGATGGGTAGCCGCCCACGGTGGCGAGGTCGGCGGCGAAGACGGCGCGCAGCGGATCGGCCGAGGGCGAGCCGCTCGGCGGCGTCGTGTGGTGGTAGACGAGCATCTGCCGCGCCGCCGGCGTGTCGAGGCGGCTCAGGAGGAAGGCGGCGTCGGCGGATTCGCCGGAGAAGAAGTCGAGCCAGTACTGGATGCCGAGGGGGATGTTGGCGCCGGCGTGCGGCGAGTCGAAGGTCATGAAGAGCGACACGCGGTGCGCGATGGCGTTGGTCTCCATGTACGCGAGCGCGTAGCGCCCCACCAGGCCACCCATGCTCGCCCCCACCAGCGCGAAGCGCGCCTGCGCGGGCAGCATGGCCTGCACCTGCTCGATGAGGGCGACCAGCACGAAGGCGTTGCGCTGCATGTAGTCGGTGGCGTCGGCGAAGTTCAAGACCACGGCGTCGTAGCCGTCGGCGCGGAGCGATTCCACCAGACCTTCGTCGTTGAGGAGCGCGTAGAGCTCGTCCCAGTTCATGGTGTCGTCGAGGTCGAACCCCTCGACGACCACCACCGGCTGCGTGATGGTGGTGCGGCCCGGAGCCAGGTAGAC
This sequence comes from Candidatus Krumholzibacteriia bacterium, assembly GCA_029863355.1. The sequence goes on along the minus strand of JAOTVO010000173.1, from coordinate 64 downwards.
GTACGCCTCGCCGGTGCCGTACTGCGCGTCGAAGGGGATGGTCGCGGTCACCGAGAGGGTGTCT
>JAOTVO010000172.1 GCA_029863355.1 Candidatus Krumholzibacteriia bacterium | reverse complement strand
GCACGTCTCGGTGCAGGGCGAGAATCGCCGCGTAGATCATCTCGCGTTCCGCCTCGTCCTTGGTGCGGTGCAAGGCCACCGGCAGCAGGCTCTGAACCCCCGCCTCCGGCGTCTCCGTCGAGAGCTGCGCGTCCACCTCGTCCGCCGTGACGCGCGGGCCCGCGGCGAGCACCACGAGCGTATCGACGACGTTGCGCAACTCGCGCACGTTCCCCGGCCACCGGTACGAGACCAAGCGCCGCATCGCCGCCGGCTCCACCGCGCGCACCGCCTTGCCGTGCTTGGCGCTGGCCAGCCCGACGAAGTGGCTCACGAGCGTGGGGATGTCCTCGGGGCGGTCGCGCAGCGGCGAAACGTGGAGACTGATCCCCTTGAGGCGATAGTAGAGGTCCTGCCGAAACTCGCCCCGCCGCACCGCCTCGGAGAGCCCCCGGTTGGTGGCCGCGACCACGCGCACGTCCACCGTCACGGCGGCGACGCCACCGACGCGGAAGAACTCGCCCGATTCCAGCACGCGCAACAGGCGCACCTGCATGTTCGGGCTCGTCTCCCCGACCTCGTCGAGGAAGATCGTCCCGCCGTTGGCGCGCTCGAACACACCGGCGCGCCGGGCCTGCGCACCCGTGAACGCTCCCCGCTCGTGCCCGAACAGCTCGCTCTCGAGCACGCCTTCAGCCAGTGCACCGCAGTTGATCGCCTCGAACGGGCCGCCCGCGCGGCGGCTCGACTCGTGGATGGCGCGCGCCACGATGTCCTTGCCGGTTCCGCTCTCGCCCTCGATGAGGATGGGGACTTCGGTTGGCGCCACCTGCACGATGGCCGACACCAACTCCTCGATGGCGGCCGAGCGCCCCACGATGCCGGCGCGCGCCTTCACCGCGGCGGCCTGGAGGCGATGATCCAGCGCGGCGCGCAGCTCGTCTGGCTGGACGGGGCGCTCGTGGTAGTAGTCCACGCCGTCTTCGCGCTCTCGCGCGCGCACCTCTTCGGACTTGGGCCCGCCGACGGCAAAGACCGCCATCGCCGCGCGGGCCCGCCGGGCGCGTTTGATGATCGCTAGGTACCCGCCCTCTGCCGCGCGGTCGTCGATGAGCAGCGCATCCGCGCCTTCGTCGAGGGCCGCGAACAGATCAGCGGGCGTCTCGAAGGCCCGCACGACCCAGGCGCGACGCGTGGCGATCTCCCCCAGAACCTGGCGAATTGTCGGATCACTCGTCAGTGCGACGAGCAGGAGTTGGCTTGACGGCAATGGCTTTCACCGATCCGACCATAGGGATCGGCTGCCAAAGTGTCAACGGGTTTCGTGCGGGCAGCCCCCAGGGGGGTGACGCGGCGGCGCGGCCCGACGCCCCCGCTCCCCACGGGGCGCCGGGCCGGCTCGCCGTCGCCGCGGATTCATCGAAGCGCGAGCGCTTCCTCCCTGACCGTCGCCTCGCCCTTGCGGGGCACGTTGTACTCGTGGAGCTTGTTGCGGAGCGTGCGCACGCTGATGTCCAGCGTCTCCGCCGAGCGCGTGCGGTTGTCGCTGTGCTCCTTCAGGCGGGCCAGAATCATCAGCTTCTCCATCTCGCGGACGGTCCCGTAGCGGAACGCCTGCTCGATACGGGAGATCTGCTCCTCGCGATCGTTCTCGAACTGGAGGTAGTCCGCGTCGAGCGTCGTGCCGCCGCGGAGGATCACCGCGCGCTCGATCACGTCGTGGAGCTGGCGAACGTTGCCCTTCCAGTGGGCGTTGCAGAGCTTGCGCACCGCGTCGTCCGTGAAGCGGACGGGATCCTTGGCGTTCTTGCGGCTGAGCACGCGGTTGAAGTGGTCGATGAGCAGAGGAATGTCCCCCCGCCGTTCGCGCAGGGGAGGAAGCTCCAGCGGCGCGACGTCGAGGCGGTAGAACAGATCCTCGCGGAACCGCCCCTTGCGAATCTCATCCTTGAGATTGCGACTGGTGGTCGCCAGGACGCGCGCCTGGACTCCGACCGGCTTGCCGCCCCCCATGCGCTCGAGTTCGCCCTCCTGGATCACCCGCAGGAGCTTGGCTTGGATCGGGTGCTGCGCGGCGCCGATTTCGTCGAGAAGCACGGTGCCATGCTTGGCCAGCTCGAATGCGCCCGGCTCGCTACCGGCGGCCCCGTTGAAGGCGCCTCCCTCGCAGCCGAAGAGCGCCCTCTCCAGGAGTGTGCCGGGGATCGCCGCGCAGTCGACCTTGACGAACGGATCGTCGGCGCGATCGCTGCGGCGATGGATCTCGCGCGCCACGACCTCCTTGCCGGTTCCGCTCTCTCCCGCTATCAGGATCGTCGCCGCGGTGGACGCCACCAGCTTGATCTTCTCGCGTATGCTCTGCACGGCCGCCGAGTTTCCCACCAGCGCCTGGGTCTGGACGTGCTGCCCGAGCTTCGCTTGCAGCGTCCGGTTCTCGCGGCGCAGGGTGCTGTACTCGAGTGCCCTCGCGATCGTGTGTCCGAGCTTGCCCACGGAGAACGGCTTCTCGACATAGTCGTAGGCCCCGAGACGCATCATGCGCCCGGCGCTTTCCGTGCTGCCGTAAGCCGTGATCGCCAGCACCGCCGTGTCCGGGCAGACCTCTCCGACGCGCCGCGTGAGCTCCTCGCCACTCATGTCGGGCAGCGCGACGTCAGCCATGAGGAGGTCGAACGCGGCCGCGTCCAGGGTCCGCAACGCTTCCGCACCCGTCCCCACCCCCTCGACGTCGTATTCGGCGCCCAGAGCATCGGTGAGGAATTCGATCACTTCGGGAATGTCGTCAACGATCAGAACCTTGCGCTTCAAGTCTGTCCTCCTTGCTCGCGCAGAACGAGGGACACCGTGGTGCCCTTCCCCGCCTGCGATTCGATGTCGACGTCCATGCCGATCGCCGGAGCCACGACGGCGACGTAAGGGAGCCCCAGGCCCATATGCTCCTGGCGCGTGCTGAAGAACGGCGCCCACACCAGCTCGGCGTGCGCCGGCGCGATCCCGGGCCCGTCGTCGCGCACCGTCACGGTGAATTCGCGAAGCGAACCGCCGGGGGCGGGCACGCGCCCCTCGCGCACGGCCAGCGCCACCGTTCCCCGGGCGCCGGCCGCTTCGATGGCGTTGCGCACGATCTGGAAGAGCGACCGCTTGAGCAGCCCGCGATGCTGGATGAACTCGCCCGCCGCCTCGTTGCGCACCTCGACGCGCGGCACCCCGCGCACCAGCGGCCGACACCAGTCCATGACGCCGGCGAACACGTCGGCCCAACTGGTCACGGACGGGTGGGCCGCGCCCTCGACGCGCAGCATGGCCAGCCGCTCGAGATAGCGCTCCATCTGCTCGGCGTCGCGCAGGATCTTGTCGGCCCAGCGCTGCGCGTTGGAGCCGTACTCGTTATCGTCCTGGATGAGAGACGCGTAGCCTCTGATGGAGCCGAGATGGTTCTTCCCCTCGTGCACCACCTGAGCGAAGAGCTCCACGAGGTTGTGGAAGACGCCGGCGTGCCCGGCGCCGGCAAACGGACCGGGCGCGGCGAGCGCGCGCAGCGCCGACGAGACGTTGCTCTTGACCGGGGTGTTCCCGTCGTGGGCGGCTGCGTCGGGGCCGGGATTGGGGTCGGGGTGATCCATCACGCCGGGCGGACTCGCAAGCGACATGCCGCGCGGCCGGCAAGATGTTCGCGCCGTGGCAGCGGTTACCGTGAGACGGCAATGGATCTGTTGGCAGGAGCTTACGGTGCCGACCCGGGATCCGGCGCCCGAGCGCCGGGGTGAGCGGGTGTGACCAGGATCCTGGCGTCGGCAGGAAACGATCCGGCGGAGACTATTGCTGAGGGGCGCCGGCCGGGGACTCGCCGTCGGCGCTCCGGAACCCCTTGAGCTTCTCGCGCAGGGTCTGCCGCGATATGCCCAGGATGGCGGCGGCCTTCGACTTGTTGCCGCTCGTCTGCGCTAGCGTGCGCTCGATCTGGAGGCGCTCGACCTCGCGCAGCGTCATGGGCATGAAGCGGTCGATGACGGACGCTGAACCCGCCGATGCGATCTCGCCGCCGCCCCCGCGAATCTCCGGGGGCAGGTGCTCGATGAGCAGCTCCTCCTCCGCCTCGAGGAGCATGGCGCGTTCCACGACGTTCTTCAGCTCGCGGACGTTACCCGGCCAGTCGTAGCGCAGCATGCAATGGAGGACGTCGCGGCCGGGCGGCTGGACCTGCTTGCCCAGCTCTTGATTGAAGCGCTCGACGAAATGCGCGACGAGCAGCGGGACGTCTTCCTTGCGCTCGCGCAGGGACGGGATGGTGATGGGGATGACCTTGAGGCGGTAGTAGAGGTCCTCCCGAAAGAACTTGTCGCGAATCGCCTGCTCGAGGTCGCGGTTGGTGGCCGAGACGATGCGCGTGTTCACCGTCATGTCCTTCAGCCCGCCGACGCGGCGGAAGGTCTTGTTCTCCAGTACGCGCAGCAGGCGCGCCTGCAGCGTGACCCCCATCTCCCCGATCTCGTCCAGGAAGAGCGTGCCCCCCTCGGCCAGCTCCACCAGCCCTTTCTTGCGCGTCTTGGCGTCGGTGAACGCGCCCTTCTCGTACCCGAACAGCTCGCTCTCCAGAAGCGTCTCCGGCACCGACGCGCAGTTGATCTCCATGAAGGGACGTGGCTCCGCGTAGCTGCACGCGTGGATCGCGCGGGCCACCAGCTCCTTTCCCGAGCCGCTCTCCCCGGTAACGAGGATGGTGTTGGCCTTGCTCTGGCCGATCTTGCGGATCTTCTCGAAGATATCGAGCATGGCGGGGCTGCGTCCGATGAAGGACTTGAAGCCATCCTTGCCCGTCGTGCGCGACTTGAGGTAGGCGATCTCGCCGCGCAGCCTCTCGTTCTCCAGGGCGTTCCCGATGGTCACCTTGAGCTTCTCCAGCGCGTACGGTTTCAGGATGAAGTCGTACGCGCCGCATTTCATCGCCTCCACCGCGGTCTCCACCTCGCCGTAGGCCGTCATCATGATCACCGGCACGCCCGGGTCCTCGGCTTTCACCGACTTCAGCACGTCGATGCCGCTCCCGTCGGGCAGTTTCATGTCCAGCAGGACGAGGTCGGGCGACTTGTCGCGAAACGCGCGCACGCCCTCGGCCACGCCGTCGGCGTCGGTCACGTCGTAGCCACTCTCGCCCAGGGCCTCGCCCAGGGACCACCGGATCGTCTTCTCGTCGTCGATGATAAGGATGCTCTTGGCCATGCCCGCTCCTTGCTATGCGTCTAGGCGCCGCCCGCCGCGGCCCCATCGCGGGTGGCGGCGGCGTGGCCTGCGTGGAGCGGCAGCTCGACGGTGAATCGAGTGCCGCGGTCGAGAAACTCACAGCGGAGGCTCCCCCCGTGGTCCTCCACGATCTGCTGGCTGATCGCGAGACCCAGACCCGTCCCCTGCGTCTTCGCGGTCACGAAGGGTTCGAACAGGCTCTCGCGAATATCGGGGGGCACACCGGTCCCCGTATCCGTCACGTCGATGCGCGCCCTCGGCGCCCCCTGCGCGCCGGAGGCCGCGCGCCGCGCGTCCACGCGCACGACATCTCCCCCGCCGCAGGCCTGCACGGCGTTGATGACGAGGTTCAACAGAACCTGCGTGAGCTGCCCCGCGTCACCCGCGCAGGTAAGGTCCTCGCCGACGCCCGAGAACTCGAGCGCGACGCCCTTCTCCGCGGCCTGGTCGGCCACCAGCGTCCGCACGCGCTCCGTCACTTCCGCGACTGCACAGGGCGCCAAGCGCGGCCGGGGCGGACGCGCGAACGAAAGCAAGTTGCGCACGATGCCGTCGAGACGGTTGATCTCCGAGAGCATGGCCCGGGTGTACTTCGACTTCTCCTCGTCCGCGGCGAGCTTCGCCCCCAGGATCTCCGCGCTCGTGGCGATGCCGGTGAGCGGGTTGCGGATCTCGTGCGCCACTCCCGCCGAGAGCTGTCCCAGCACGCGCAGGCGGTCGTTGCGCCGGATCTCCCGCTCCATGCGCTTCTGCTCGGTGAGGTCCTCGAAGATGGCGACCACGACCATGCCGTCGAGGTTGTCGTCGTACATCTTGGTCGCGCGCAACCGGGCCGCGAACGGCTCA
>JAOTVO010000171.1 GCA_029863355.1 Candidatus Krumholzibacteriia bacterium | reverse complement strand
CTCTGTGCGGGGCCGCACCTGGACCGCGCCGCGCGCATCAAGGCGTTCAAGGTGCTCCACGCGGCGGGTGCGTACTGGCGCGGCGACGCCGGGCGCCCCATGCTCCAGCGCATCTACGCCACTGCGTTCTTCAAGAAGAAGGACCTAGACGGCTACCTGACCCAGCTCCTCGAGGCGGAGAAGCGCGACCACCGCAAGCTGGGCCGAGCGCTGGACCTCTTCGACGTCAAGGAGGAGGCGGGCGGCGGGCTCGTGTTCTGGCACCCCAAGGGGGCGGTCGTGCGCAGCGTGATGGAGGACTACCTGCGCGCGGAGTACCGGCGGCGCGGCTACCAGCTCGTGTACACGCCCCACATCGCCAAGGCGGATCTGTGGGGCACGTCCGGCCACCTCGACTACTACCGCGACAACATGTTCATGATGAACGTGGACGGCATGGATTACGTGGTCAAGCCGATGAACTGCCCCGGCCACATTCTCATCTATAAGCGCAAGCTCTACAGCTACCGCGAGCTGCCCGTGCGCCTGGCCGAGATGGGCACGGTGTACCGGAACGAGCTCTCCGGCGCGCTGCACGGCCTGCTGCGCGTGCGGGGCTTCACTCAGGACGACGCCCACATCTTCTGCACGCCCGAGCAGATCCCCGACGAGGTCGACGCCTGTCTGGACTTTGCGCTCTCGGTGCTGCGGACCTTCGGCTTCGAGCGCTTCACCGTGGAGCTCAGCGCCCGCGATCCAGGGGACATGTCCAAGTACGCCGGCTCCGAGGAGGAGTGGCGCATGGCCGAGGCCGCCCTGGAGGCGTCGGTGGAGCGAGCCGCGCTGCCGTACAAGCGCATCGAAGGGGAGGCGGTCTTCTACGGGCCCAAGATAGACGTCAAGGTGATCGACGCGATCGGACGGCCCTGGCAGCTCTCCACCATCCAGTTCGACTTCAACCTGCCGCGGCGCTTCGACATCGAGTACGTGTCCACCACGGGCGAGCGCAAACAGGTGTTCATGGTCCATCGCGCGCTGTTCGGGTCGGTGGAGCGGTTCATGGGCATCCTGACCGAGCACCACGCCGGCGCCTTCCCCGTCTGGCTCGCGCCCGTCCAGTGCGTGGTGCTGCCCGTCTCCCAGGAGACGCTCGCGTACGCCGAAGAGGTCACCGGCCGGCTGGCCGAGGCCGGGCTGCGCGTCGACATGGACCGGCGCGAGGAGAAGATCGGCTACAAGATCCGCGAGGCCGAGCTCCAGAAGGTGCCCTACATGCTCGTGGTGGGGGCGAAAGAGGCGGCCAGCGGCCAGGTCGCGGTGCGGCAGCGGGGCGTGGGGGACCGGGGCCAGACCGGGCTGGAGGATTTCATGGCGGAAGTCGTTGACGCGGTGGCGTCGCGGGGCTAGTATTCGCGCCAGGGCCGTCGGCGTGCCGGCGGTCCGTGTTGACATCACGGCAAGTAGGGGTGACTCCCCTCACCGGCCATCCGGCAGAGATCGGCCAGGTTGCTTCGCAAACGCTCCGGGACGGGTCGTCGCCGGGGCGTAGATGACGGGTGCCTGGGGCCCGTTTTTTTCATTTGCGCAGGAGGAGGGACCATTTCGTTCTACAAGAAGTTCAGCAGACCGCCGCGCACGCGCGCAAACCGGAATATTCGCGTGCCCGAGGTCCGGCTGATCGACCACGAAGGAAACCAGCGCGGCGTCATGCCCACGGCTGAGGCCTTGAAGCTGGCCGAGGAGTTGGGGCTGGATCTCGTCGAGGTGTCGCCCACGGCACGACCGCCGGTTTGCCGGATAATGGATTTCGGGAAGTACAAGTACGAGCTGAGCAAGAAGCAGAAGCAGTCGCGAAAGAAACAGCACGCATTCCACGTCAAGGAAGTGAAGCTCCGGCCCAAGACGGAGGAGCACGACTACCAGTTCAAGAAGCGTCACGCGGAGGAGTTCCTCGAGAGGCACCACAAGGTGAAATTCACCGTGATGTTCCGGGGACGCGAACTCGACCACAGGGAGCTGGGGCAGCGAATACTCGACAAGATGATGCGCGACCTGGCGCACGTCGGCGTCGTCGAGCGGCCCCCGGTGTTCGAGGGCCGACTGATGATCATGTACATGGCTCCGCTGCCGCAAAAGCTGCCGCAGAAAACGCGATCCCAGCCGGACAAGCGCGACGGCGAGGAGGAAACGACACATGCCCAAGCTCAAGAGCAACCGGGCGGCGAAGAAACGGTTTCGTAAGACGGGGACGGGAAAGGTCCGCCGCAGCCACGCCTACAAGAGTCACATCCTGACCAAGAAGACGACCAAGCGGAAGCGGAACCTCCGCAAGTCGGCTCTCGTCCACTCGGCGAACATACGGCGCGTCAGGCGCATGTTGGCAGGGTGAGCCCGCGCGCACGGCGCCTCCGATCATGACGACCAGCCGGCCCGGCGTGCGGTGCACGCACGCTCGAGTCCGCCAAAGACCAAGGAGGTCTTGAAATGCCTCGCACAAAGAATGCCGTCGCCAGCCGCGCACGCCGCAAGCGCGTGCTCAGGGCGGCCAAAGGATTCCGCGGCGGCCGCCACGCGCTCTACCGCACGGCGCGCGAGACGCTCGACCGCGCGCTCGCGTTCGCCTACCGCGATCGCCGCACCAAGAAACGCGACTTCCGCAAGCTCTGGATCGCGCGCATCAACGCGGCGGCGCGTCTGAACGGGCTGTCGTACAGCCGCTTCATCAACGGTCTCAAGAAGGCCGAGGTGGACATCAACCGCAAGATGCTGGCCGAGATGGCGGTCAACGACGCGGCGGGTTTCGCGCGGCTGGCCGACGTGGCGCGCTCGGCCAACCAGGCCGTGGACGGCTCCGTGTCGGGGCAGTGAGCCTCGCATGGATCCGGCCAGTATCGAAGTCGCCCTGCGTGCGGACGTCGCGGCCTGCCGCGACGCCTCCGCGCTGGAGGCGACGCGGGTCAAGTACCTGGGCCGCAAGGGCGCGGTGACCGCGCTGCTGCGGTCCATCAAGGAGGCCCCTCCCGAGCGGCGGCGCGCGATCGGCGCCGAGGCCAACCGCCTGAAGGTCCTCTGCGAGCAGCTGTTGAACGAGCGCCGTTCCCAGCTCGGGGGAGGCGATCGCAACCCGTTCTACCGCGCTCCGCTCGACGGAAGCCTTCCTGCCTTCGACGGCGCCGTGGGCCGGCGCCACGTGATCGCGCAGACCATCAACGAGATGAAAGAGATCCTCCTGGGGATGGGTTACACGCCCGCGCGCGGCCCCGAGGTGGAGCTGGAGTACTACAACTTCCAGTCCCTCAATTTTCCGGAGGAGCACCCCTCGCGCGACCTGCAGGACACGTTCTACGTCTCCGACGACATCCTGCTGCGCACGCACACCTCGCCAGTGCAGGTGCGCTACATGGAAGAGCACACGCCGCCGCTGAAGATCATGTGCCCCGGGCGCGTGTACCGCAACGAAGCCGTCGACCAGTCGCACGCGGCGGAGTTCCACCAGATGGAGGGCCTCTACGTCGATACCGATGTATCCATGGCCGACCTGCGCAACGACATCGCCATCTTCGTGCAGCAGCTCTTCGGCGCCGACGTACAGATCCGCTTCAAGCCGCACTTTTTCCCGTTCACCGAGCCCAGCGTCGACGTCGACATGACCTGTCACGTGTGCAAGGGCAGGGGCTGCGCCGTCTGCGGCCAGTCGGGGTGGATCGAGATCATGGGCGCGGGGATGGTCCACCCCGCCGTGTTCCGGGCCGTGGGCTACGATCCGGAGCGCTACACCGGCTTCGCCTTCGGAATGGGCGTGGATCGCGTGGCCATGATCAAGATGGGGATCGGTGACATCCGCCTGTTCCTCGAGAACGACCTGCGCTTCCTTTCTCAGTTCTAGCGGAGTGGGGAGACGATGCTCGTTAGCGTATCCTGGTTGAAACGTTACGTGGAGATCCCGGTGGACGCCGCGACGCTCGCGCACGACCTCACTATGCTCGGCGTCAAGGTCGAGCGCGTGCACGCCGCGGGGCCGGCACACCCCGCGGTGGTGATCGGGCACGTGCTGGAGGCGCGCCCGCATCCCGGCGCGGACCGGCTCACCGTGTGCCGGGTGGACGCGGGCGGCGGCGCGCCGATGGAGATCGTCTGCGGCGCGCCCAACGTGGCGGCCGGCCAGACGGTGGCCGTCGCACTTCCCGGCGCGGTGCTCGCCGGCGGGCTCAAGATCCGAAAGAGCAAGATCCGCGGCGTGGTCTCGAACGGCATGATCTGCTCGGAGATCGAGCTGGGCATGGGGGAGGACGCGGCCGGCATCATGGTGTTCGACTCGCAGGCGGCGCCGGGCACCGCGCTCTCCGACGCCCTGGGCGGCGCCGAGCCCGTGCTGGAGATCGAGGTGACGCCCAACCGTCCCGACCAGCTGGGCCACATCGGCGTTGCGCGCGAAGTCGCGGCCCGCTATGGCGTGCCCCTGCGCATGCCGGAAGCCGACGTGCATTGTTCCACCGACGGCGAGCCCTGCTTCGGCGTCCGCATCGAGAACCCCGACGACTGCTATCGCTTCACGGGCCGCGTGGTGCGGGGCGTTCACGTCGGTCCCTCGCCGGCCTGGCTGCGCGGCGAGCTCGAACGGGTAGGGCTGAAGAGCATCAACAACATCGTCGACGTGACCAACTTCGTGATGATGGAGTACGGGCAGCCGCTCCACGCTTACGATCTCGGCCGCCTGCAGGGACGCATCGGGGTGCGGCGGGGGCGCAAGGGCGAGCGCTTGGCCGCGCTCGACGAGGTCACCTACGCCGTCGATGGCGAGGCGCTGCTGATCACGGATGACGACGTGCCTATCGGCGTGGCGGGCGTGATCGGGGGCATGGACACGCGCGTGACCGAGAAGACGGTCGACCTGCTCGTCGAGAGCGCGGCGTTCGAGCCGCGGTTGGTGCGCCGGACGCGGCGCGCCATGAACCTGAGCACCGACGCCTCGTACCGTTTCGAACGGGGAAGCGACCGCACCGTGTGTATGACCGCTTCGGATCGAGCCACGCGCCTGATCCTCGAGATCGCGGGCGGCGCCGCCGGGGAAGCTGTCGACGCGTTCCCCGCACCCATGCCCCCGCGAACGGTCGCCATTCGGCCGTCGTTTGCCAGTCGCGTGCTCGGGGTGTCCCTGAGCGGGGATGAGATCGCTTCGCTGCTCGAGCGCCTGTCCTTCGCCACGAGCGGCGGCGACGATTCCATCGCCGCGTCCGTGCCGTCATTCCGCGTGGACGTGGCGGAGGAAGCGGATCTGATCGAGGAAGTCGCCCGGCTCTACGGCTACGACCGCATCGGCCAGGGGTGGAGCTTCCGCTCCACGACGCCGGCGCGTCTCGATGCGTTCGACGGGTTCGTGCAGGCGATCGGCGCCCACCTCTGCGCGCGCGGTTACACCGAGGTCATGACATCGTCGTTCACCGACGGCCGCGAAGTCGGCCTGGTGGGGTGGAGTGCGGACGATCCGCGCATCCGACCCGTCGAAATCCGCAATCCACTCTCGGCCAACCACCGCTTTCTCCGCACCTCGCTCCTGCCGGGAGTGCTCGGCGTGGTACAGCACAACGCCGACCGCGGCAACAACGACATCCGGGTGTTCCACGCCGGACCCGTCTTCCTCGCACGCCCCGAGGGCGGCCTGCCCGAGGAGAGCCCCCGCCTGTTGCTGGCCTGTTCGCGGCCGCCGGGGAAGAACTTCTGGAATCAGCCGAACCCAGAGCTGGATCTATTTGATATGAAAGAAGAAGCGGAGCGAGTCCTGGCGGCGGTGCGGGTGGATTGGGAGCGCATGACCTTCTCCTTCGAAGCCACCGCGGGGCGCTTTCTCTACGCGGCGAGGGGGCGCACCGTGGTCGAGGGCGGCGTGGCCGGCGCCGCCGTCTGCGAGGCCTATGAGATCGCACAACCCCTCTGGTGGGCCGAGCTGGATCTGGGCGCGCTTTTCGAGTTACGGTCGCGGCGCTCGGCCTTTCGGCCCGTCTCGGCCTACCCGGTGTCCAAGCGGGACCTCTCGTTGGTCACCCCGGCCGGCGTCGACTGGGCCCAGATCGAGAAAACCCTGGTAAAGCACGCGGGGCGGTTGCTAGAATCCCACTGG
>JAOTVO010000170.1 GCA_029863355.1 Candidatus Krumholzibacteriia bacterium | reverse complement strand
GTCTGTCCGTCCGCCGCCGTGGAGAAGATCTCGCTCTTGCGCGTCGGGATCGTGGTGTTGCGTTCGATGAGCCGCGTCATCACGCCGCCGAGCGTCTCGATGCCCAGGGACAGGGGTGTCACGTCCAGCAGGAGCACGTCCTTGACGTCGCCGCCGAGCACGCCCGCCTGGATGGCGGCGCCCACGGCCACGACCTCGTCGGGATTGATGCCCTTGTGCGGCTCCCTGCCGAAGAGGCTCTTGACCTTCTCCTGCACCATGGGGGTGCGCGTGGAGCCGCCCACGAGAATCACCTCGTCCACGTCCGCCGGCGAGATGCCGGCGTCCTTGAGGGCTTGCTGGCAAGGCCCCACGGTACGCTCGACCAGATCGCCCACCAGCTGCTCGAAGCGCGTGCGCGTGAGCTTGGTGTTGAGATGCTTGGGCCCGGACTGATCCGCCGTGATGAACGGTAGGTTGATCTCCGTCTGCATGGCGGTGGAGAGCTCGCATTTCGCGCGCTCGGCCGCTTCCTTGAGGCGCTGCAGCGCGATGGGGTCCTTGCCCAGGTCGATCCCCTGCTCCTTGCGGAACTCCGCGATCAGATGATCGATGAGCCGCTGGTCGAAGTCGTCACCGCCGAGGTGGGTGTCGCCGTTGGTCGCCTTGACCTCGAAGACCCCTTCGCCGAGGTCCAGAATCGACACGTCGAAGGTCCCGCCCCCGAGGTCGTAGACGACGATAGTCTCGTCCGTCTTCTTGTCGAGTCCGTAGGCGAGGGAGGCCGCCGTCGGCTCGTTGATGATGCGCTTGACGTTGAGACCCGCGATCTTGCCGGCGTCCTTGGTGGCCTGGCGCTGGCTGTCGTTGAAGTACGCGGGAACCGTGATGACGGCGTCGGTCACCGTCTCGCCCAGGTACCCCTCGGCCGCACTCTTCAGGTACTGGAGGACCATGGCCGAGATCTCGGGCGGCGCGTAGCTCTGACCCTCGATCTTCACCTGTACGCCCCCGCCCTCGCCCGCCGCCACCTCGAAGGGGACGGTCTTCTGCTCCGACGATACCTCGCCGTACTTGCGGCCCATGAAGCGCTTGATCGAAAAGACGGTGTTCGTCGGGTTGGTGATCGCCTGGCGCTTGGCCAGCTGACCGACCAGGCGCTCGCCGTCCTTGGTGAAAGCCACGATCGACGGCGTCGTGCGCCCCCCGTCGGGATTGGGGATCACCTTCGGCTCGCCGCCCTCCATGACCGCGACGCACGAGTTCGTCGTCCCCAGGTCGATGCCAATCGTCTTGCCCATTGTCCGCACGTCCTTTCGATCGAGTTTCCGGTGCTTGCGTCGAGGGGCCCTCGTGGACACCCGCCCAATGCGCCTTACTCAAGGCGCGTGCCACGACCGGCGACAGCTCTAACTACCTGTGAACAGGCTGATTACATATTTGCCCGCGAAGGTGGCCGGCTCCCGACCCGAGCCATCCTGGCAGAAATACGACGGAATGTCAGTTATGTTCTGACGTCTCAGGTGGCGCTTCGTCGTGCAGCATGCCGACGAGCAACTGCAGGCCGACCCGGAAGTCGGCGTCCCGGTTCCCCGGGCTCCCCGGCCCCATCGTGAACACGGCCGCGGGCTGGGCATGGCTCAGGGTGAGCCGCTTCCAGCGCGGGTCCGACAAGCGGATGCCGCGGCGCACGCAGGCCTCGAGAAACCCGGCCCACGCCGCCACGGCCTCGGCGGAGGGGGCCTCGGAGTCGATACCGGGCAGGGCGAGCCGGCACTCGCCGGCAATGCGGTTGAGTTTCGCTACGAACTGGTCGTCTTCCATGCGGGCGCCCCTGGCGTCGAGACGAAAATAGGGTGGGGTCGGCCAAACCGCAACCTAATAAAACAGTTGACAGCCCCATTTACCCGAGCTAGTTTTGATCTTGCGGAAGGCTTCTGCAAGGAGTTTTGCCCCAAGTACCTACTCGACCTTTTTGCTTGGTAAGGAGGGGCTCGACCCTCGCCACCTTCAAGAAGGAAACCCCTGACACCACTTGCAGGGGCTTTCCGCTTTTTAGGCCTCCCCTTCGCGCTCCGACGCCACCATCGCTCTGGCCATTCGCTCCAGCTCGTGCGCGTCGTTCAGCGACGGGTCCTCGATCACCGCTTCCAGGAGGCCCTCGAGGATCTTCCCCACGAGCGGACCCGGCGGGATGGCGCAGGCGCGCATCACGTCCCCGCCGTCGAGGGCCAGGTCGGCCACGGTGACCGCGCGTTGCGCGGCGCGCTCCGCCGCCACCCGCCCCCGCAGCTCGTCCAGCGCGTCCAGCTCCGCACGCAGCCCGCGGGAGCGGCAGTCCGCCTCCCGGAGGCGGAACAGGGGCTCCAGGAGATCCTCGCCCACGCGCCGCATGAAGCGGCGCACCGTGGCCCCCTTCCATTCCGGCGTGTAGCCAAACATGTGGAGTGCCACCAGCTTCTCGCAGCGCGCGACGAACGCGTGCGGGTAGCGCAGGCGTTCGAGCGCGGCGCGCGTGTGCTCCGCGCCGGCGACCTCGTGCCCGTAGAACACCACGCGCGCGCCGTGCGCGTCCTCGACCTCACGCCGCGCGTCTACCTTGCCCACGTCGTGCATGAGTGCGGCCCAGCGTACGAGGAGATCGTCGCTCGGCGCCGCGTCGCAGGACTTGAGCGAATGCACGAAGACGTCGTCGGGGTGGAAGGCGTTCTGCTCCACGCCGGCACAGCGGTCGAGCTCGGGCAGGATCACGCGCAGCGCCCCCAGCTCGCGCAGCTCGACCAGGGCGCCGCTCACCGTCTGCGTCTCGGTCAAGAGCCGCGTCAACTCCTCCTGAACGCGCTCCGCGCTTAGCGTGTCGAGGAGGGACGAAGCGGCGGCCATCGCCGAGCGCGTATCCGGATCCGCCGTGAGGGCGAAGCGCGCCGCGAACCGGACGCCGCGCAGGATGCGCAGCGCGTCCTCCCGAAACGCCTCCGGGAAGATCATGCGCAGAATGCGCGCCTTCAGGTCGCCCTGACCTCCGAGCGGGTCGATCAATGTGTCGTCGCGCGCGTTGCGCGCGATCGCGTTGATGGTGAAGTCCCGGCGGCGCAGGTCGTCCTCGACGGACAGGCGCCAATCCCACTGCACGTCGAAATCGCGGTGGCCGGGTCCGGTGGAGCGCTCCCGCCGCGGATACACGATGTCGACGGTCTTTGCGCCCGTGGGCGTGAACTTGTACACGCCGAACGATTTGCCGACGCGGGAGAGCTTACCGTGGCGCTCGAGGATGGCCACGAGCTCTTCGGGAGGAAGCCCGCGGACGAGGAAATCCGACTCGCGCGGTTCGAGCCCGAGCAGCGCGTCGCGTACCGCGCCGCCCACGCGGTAGAGGTCACCGCGCGCCAGCACCGAGCGCTGCCACGCCGGTTGCGACACGGGTCACTCCCCGCCCAGCGGCACGGGGTGGCGGAGCCAAAGCAGGAAGCCGACGAGCGCGGTCAGATAGGTCCCGATGAGGACGTAGGCCACGGAGAAACCGACCGCCTGCGCGCTGTCCACGCCGACGAAGGAAAAGAAGTAGATCACCACGGCGTCGCGCGTGCCCAGTCCGGATACGGACACGGGGACCAGCTCGACGAGGGTGACGATGGGCATGATGAGAAACACGTAGCCGAGATGCACGGGCACGCCCAGCGTGGCGGCCACGTGGTAGGCCAGAAAGAAGATCAGCGCCCAGCACGCCAGCGTGAGCAGGAGCACGGAGCCGTGGTTGCCGCCGCGCCCGTAGGCGCGCAGCGAATCGTAGAACGTGTGGAAGCTCAGCGCGAACTGATCCTTGTATCGCGGCGGGACGAGCGCTTCGAACATGGGGCGCAGGAGGCGGCGCATCAGGTCGCGGCGTGTGAGCGCGTACGCGAGGGCCGCGATGACGACGGCGACTCCGACCACGATCCACCCCGAGGGCAGCGACACGTAGCGGCGCGAGAAAATGAGCACCGTCACCAGACCCGACGCGAGCACGAAGCCCAGGTCCCACAACCGATCCACGAACACGGTCAGGAAGGCCTGCCCGAACCCGACGCGCGCGTCCTCGCGGACGTAGAACGCGCGCACCGCGTCTCCGACCTTGGCCGGCGTGACCGCCGATGCGAAGAACCCGATCGCCCACACGGCGGTCGCCCGTCGCAGGGGGCAGTCGATGCCCACTCCGCGCATGATGACCCGCCAGCGCACCCCGCGCACCGCCATGATCGCCGCGACGAGCACCGGGGCGAGGGCGAGCTTGACGGGGTCGGCGGCGGCGAAGACCGCGGCCACGCGCGCCGGTCCCACGCGCGCCACGATGACGACGAAGAGGGCGAGCCCCGCGAGCGGGAGTATCAAGGAGAGTACGCGTCGCATGACCCGACGGCGCGAGTTGCACGTCCTCGCGCGCGTATGCTACCATTGTACCACGAGCGCGCGCGAGCCCTGTGATGCCCGACTCCGTCCCCGTCGATACTTCCCGCATTCAGTACGTGGCCATCGCGATGTCCGTGCTGCTCATGGCCGGCATCATCGAGTTGATTCGCCGCAACCGGCTGCGCGAGCAGTACGCGCTCACCTGGCTGGCCTGCGCGCTGGTGCTCCTTTTCTTCTCCGTGTGGCGCTCGGCGCTCGACGTGCTGGCGGGCTTCCTGGGCATCGCCTACGGTCCCTCGCTGATTCTCCTCATGATTCTCGGCCCGGGTTTCCTGCTGCTCGTGCACTTCTCCATCGTCATCTCCCGACTCAGCGACGAGAACAAACGCCTGGCGCAGGAGGTCGCGATGCTCGCCGAGCGCGTCGACGCCGGTCACGGCGACGAGCCCGAGGCCCCCTGAGAGGGACGGCATGGCCCGCGTGCTGGTCGTCGTTCCCGCCCTCAACGAGGAGGAGGCGCTGCCCGGCGTGATCGCGGGGGTGCGCGCCCACGCGCCCGAGGCCGACATCCTCGTCGTGGACGACCACTCGCGCGACGGAACCGCCCGCGCGGCCCGAGCCGCGGGCGCGCGCGCGCTGCGCCTGCCCATCCACCTCGGCATCGGCGGCGCGGTGCAGACAGGCTTTCGCTACGCCCATCGCCACGGCTACGACTTCGTGGTGCAGGTGGACGGCGATGGCCAGCACCCGAGTGCGGGCATCGCGAGCCTGCTAGAGCCCCTGCACGCCGACCGCGCGGACGTGGCCATCGGCTCGCGCTTTGCCGGCGGGGCCGGGCGCGAGGGCTTCCGCAGCACCGCCGCGCGCCGCCTCGGCATCCGCCTCTTCACCGCCCTCTGCCGGCTGCTCGCCGGGGTCACGGTGCGCGACGCCACCTCGGGCTTTCGCGCCTACAACGTGCGGGCCGTGCGGCTCCTCGAACGCAGCTATCCCGCGGACTACCCGGAGGTCGAGGCCATCGTGCTCATGGCCCGCGCCGGCCTGCGCATCGTCGAGGTCCCCGTGCGCATGCGTGAGCGCCAGGGGGGGCGCTCCTCGATCTCGAGCCTGCGCGCCCTCTATTACATGGTGAAGGTCTCCCTCGCCTCGGCGGTCACCGCCACCAAGCCGCGGGGTTCGGGTCCCGGACGGGGCCCCGGGCGGGTTGACAGGCTCTCCCAGTAGCCTTATATTAGCCCGATTGGAGTCCTCCTGGAGCCTCTGGGGAGCCTCCGCCCCCCGGAGGGGCCACCGACGCCATGAAGAACGAGAAGGTCACGATCAAGATCCCGCGGCCGCTGTACAACAAGGTCCAGCAGCTCATCGACGACTCCGGCTTCAACTCCGTGACGGACTTCATCGTGTTCGTCGTGCGCGACGTCATCAGCGAGGCCGGCAAGGAGGATCGCGACGCTTTCTCGCCCGACGAGCTGGCCGCGCTCAAGAAGCGGCTGCGCAACCTGGGATATCTGGACTGAGGGACGCACCGCCGCGGACCTCGAGGAGACGCAGACTCGCATGATCGCACCTCACAGGAGCAACCTGGTCGACCGCCTGGCCGCGGGAGCAGATGCGTAATGGCTCGTCGGCTGGTCGTCATTGGTCTGGATTGTGTCACTCCGGAGTTCCTGTTCGGGGACTGGCTCGCGGAGATGCCCAACGTGCGCCGGCTCATGGAGGACGGCTTCCACGGGCGCATGGTCTCCCCCATCCCG
>JAOTVO010000169.1 GCA_029863355.1 Candidatus Krumholzibacteriia bacterium | reverse complement strand
CCGCAAAGTCGAATCCCTCGCGCCGGCCAAGTTCCGCGCGTGGGAGACCAAGCGCTCACCCGGCGGCCGCTACGACGTCGAGTACCTCACCGCGATGGCACTGGCCGCGCGCGCCGACCCGACCCACGACTTCTTCGCCCTCACCACCGCCGAGCGACTCGACCGCATCGCCCGCCACCGCTTGATCGACGGCAAGCAGGCGAACACCTGCAAATCCGCGCTGCAGCTCTACGGGGTCGTCGAGCACCTGATGGAGCTCCAGGAGATCACACTTCCCCGCTCCATTGAGAAGCATCAGAGCCTCTCCCGGTACCTCGATCGCACGTTCGCATTCCTCGAGGTACGCGCGCCGGGAGGCGCCGACAAGCTGCTCGAGCAGACCAAGATGCGCGTGCGCGCGTGCTACGAGTCGATGATCCGAAAGCTGGGCGAGTGATCGTGGGGGACGACAGGAAGAGCGAGTGGTTACGAGGCGCGTCGATCGCGCTCCTTGCGCTCGCGACGCGCGCCGCGTTCGTCTACCGGCAGGGGATGGCCGAGCCCGACTCCGTCGTCATGGCGGCGGGCATGGCCATGGGGATGGGCACGGAAACCCAGTTCGGGGACGCCCTCCTCTACGGGCGCCAGGTGAGCCCCGGGATGTACTTCGTCGCCCGCGCGCTCTACCCGCTCTTTTTCGATTCGCCCGCACACCTGATGGGCTTCCTCAACTGGCTGAGCATCGCCTCTTTCGCCGGTCTCGCCTGGTTGCTCTACCGCTTCTTTCGCGGCGCAATGGACCCCACCACAGCCACCGCCGCGCTGCTCGTGCTCGTAACCACACCGCTCGTGTGGGAGTCGAGCACCTACTTCCACCCGCTCGTCCCCGCCGCGTTCCTTCTCGCCGGGTCGGCACTGGCCTGGCGGCGCTTCGATGCCGCCGCACTGCGCATCGCGTGGCTCCTACCGAGCGCCCTCCTGGCCGCGCTCGCACTCGTCATCCGCGTGGAGATCGTGTGGGTCGTGCCCGCCGCGCTGGCCGCGATCATGGTCGAGCCCGGCCGCGCGCGGCGGCTCGTGGCCTTCGCCGTGGTGGCCGCCGTGTCTGTGGCCGCATACGCCGTGGTCTCGCGCCTCATCGCGGGCGAGGCTTCCAGCGCCGGCCATAGCCTCAGAAGCTACGCGTCCATGATCCACGGCATGTACGCGTGGAGCGCATCCCTCGGCGCCATGAAACGCTCGGTCCCGTGGATGGTCATGGGAATGGGCGTGGCGACCCTCGCGGGCATGGGCGTCACGTTGGCGAACTTCTTTGCCCGACGACACAACCTCACGAGCGACGAAGGAAGCGCGACGACGGCGCGCGTCATCGTCGCACTCCTCTGGATCCTTCCCGCCATCGCCTTCTGGCTCCCACAACCCACACCCATCCTGCGCCACTACTTCCTGAGCGCCATCGGCCTGGCCTGGCTCGCGGGCTGTCTCGTGCCCAAGGCGTGGTCGCCCCGTCGCATCTACGCGACTGCGCTGGCCATCGCGGCCCTCAACCTGGCGCTCCCCGAGGCCGCCTATCGCGTCTACAACGGCTCGCACCCCGACGCCCCCAAGACCGCCAACGGCGCCTTCTTCTACTACCACGCGCAGACCGAAGCGCGCATCGCCCGCCAGCGCACCATGGCGCGCCAAGTGATGGAAACGATGCAGGAGGCCGGTTCTCCGGGCGTGTTTGCGCAGGTCGATTGGGAAGGCTACGCGTGCGTCGTCTACGAGCTCTACACGCGCGCACCCGACGCCCGGCGCATCACCGGCACGCACCCCGTTCCCAATACGACGTACTATGTCTTTCGAAGTAACGGCGCCGAACTGCGCCTCATGCAAACCGTCGGCCTCGCCCGCGGCGCCGGCAAGGACGCCGTGGCAACCACTGCCGCCGAAGCCGCTGCCGACGGCCTCCCCCTCTTCCTCTCCCGCGACGCCCTCATCGCCGGCATCGACCCCGCCTCACTCGCCCCAGACGCAGTCGTGTACTGAAGATTGGCCCCGTTTACAGCCGCCAGCGGAGCACGATTCCGGGGCTCTTTCCGACGGCGCCGACACTGATATCGGGAACGGCAGAACGTCCGTCAGATGGTTCGCGGGCCTGGACGGCGCGCAGGATGGAGAAGACGCCGGTGAGCGACGCGACGGCGCCCGTCACCATGACGGCCCGTCCCACGTCCGTGCGTACGTCCTGAGAACCGGCCCAGATGGCGGTCGTGGCGCCGACGGCGACGCCGATGCTCCCCAGGAGATAGCTGCCGTCGCCGGCGACGCTGTATGCGTTCAGGACGGATAGCCCGAAGTCGGCCGCAAAGGCGACGGCTTCGAGCGCCTGCTGTTCCTGGCCGGGTTTTGCGGGCTGCCCCACGGTCGCGCCGGAGAGGGCGGGCGCCAGCACGATGGCCGCAGCGATCATCCAAATATGGCTTCTCGACATGGCGTTTCCTTGCCCAGGGGTGGGGTGTTCGCGAGCACGGGGGCGGCGTGAGGGGGGCCACAAGAAGTATACATCATCCCACCTCGCCCTCCAAGGCGCTGCGGATGCGCGTGAGCGCCGAGGCGTCGGTCACCTTGCGGCCCTCGGCGTCGCCGACGTAGAAGGAGTCGATGGCGCGTGTGGCTTCGGTGGAGATGTTGGCGCGCGTGATAGTGAGGTCCTGGGTGGATAGTGCGCGCGTGATCTTGTAGAGGAGGCCGGGGCGGTCGGCGGCGAACACGTCGATGATGGTGTGGTCGATGGAGAGGTCGTTCTCGAACCGGACCTCGACGGCGTGGTCCATGCGGGGTCCGGCCTTGCGGCGCCAGCGCTCGGCGTGGCGGCGGGTGGCGGCCTCGAGGTCGAGGGTGCCGGCGAGAATGGCGGCGAGGTCGCGCTGGACGGACTGCACGCGCGCCTCCATGTCGCGCGCGCCGGCGGCGCGCGCGGCGGAGACGTCTTCCACGTAGAAGACGTCAATCACCTTCCCATCGCGGCGCGTGAAGACGCGCGCGTAGAGAATGTTGAAATCGTTCAGGGTGAGCGCGCCGCAGAGCTGGGACAGGCGATAGGGCTTGTCGTGGGTGCAGAAGGTGAACTGGTGCGCGGCGCCCTCGCGACCGTGGGTGACGAGGAAGGGCTCGCCGTCGAGCCGCGCCACCATGTGCAGGTGCTCGCGCACCATCTCCGCGCTCATGGTGAGCAGATAGCCGCCGGGCAGGAGGTCGAGGTGCGCGAGCGCGGCGTCGCGCTCGGCGCCGGCGGCAAAGGCGTCGAGGAGCGCGCGCTTGTGCGACTGGTAGACCTCCTCGGGCTGCTTCTCGCGACGGGCCATGAAATCGTACGCGCGCGCGTAGAGCTCCCAGAGGAGGGTGCGCTTCCACTCGTTCCACACCTGGGGCGAGGTGGCCTGGTAGTCGGCGTAGGTGAGCAGACACAGGTACTTGAGGTTGGTGCGCTCGCCCACGCGGTCGCAGAAGGCGGTGATGGTGCCCAAGTCGGAGCCGTCACGGCGCTGGCTGAAGTGCGACATGAGCAGGTGGTGTTCGATGAGATGGCACACGCGCGCGGTGGTCTCGTCGTCGAGAAAGAGCCGCGCGAGGATTTTCCGCGCGAGCGCGGCGCCCTTCTTGGCGTGGCCGCGCCCCTCGATCTTGCCCACGTCGTGGAGGAGTGCCGTGACGAAGAGCACGCGCCGGTCGGGTAGCTCGGAGTAGAGGCGCACCAGGGGGTCGGCGGGGTCGGCCCCCTCGTCGCCGAGCGCAGTGATGTGCTCGAGTACTTTGAAGCTGTGCTCGTCCACGGTATAGGCGTGGTAGAGGTCGTAGCGCTTGAGGCAGGTGAGCTGCTCGTACTCGGGGATGATGCGCTCGAGGAAGAGCGTCTCGTGGAGCGAGCGCACGACGAGCGCCAGGTGGCGGTCGTCGTCGAGGAGGGCGACGAAGGCGCGGCGCATGCGGTTCAAGGCCGCCGCGCCCTTGAGCCGCGTGCGGAGCACCACTTCGAGGCGGCGGCGCAGGGCGCGGTCGAGGCGCTTCCCCGCCTCCTTCTGCCGCTCGAACACGTAGAGTGGGCGCGCGTCGATCACGCGCCCGCGCAAGGACAGGTTCATGGTGTCGCCGTCGCGCGTGATGGGCGCGTCGCCGAGGAGTGCCGCGACGTTCTCGCCTTGGCCGAGCGCCTCGAGCACGTCCACGGTGATGCGGAAGATGGCGCGCGTATGCTGGTAGTACGCGCGCATGAAGGACTCGACGGCGAGGTGCCCGCCGCGCGCGCGAAAACCGAGCCCTTCGGCGATCTTCCGCTGCGCGGCCACGGTGAGCTGGTCCTGCTTGGAGCGCGTGGCCAGGTGCAGCTCGACGCGCGTGCGCAGCAGAAACTCGTACGCTTCTTCGAGCTCGCGCTGCTCGCCGCGCAGGAGCAGGCGCTTCTTGTGCAGCGCGCTCAGCCCGCGCGTGCGCGCGGCCACCTGTCCCAGCCAGACCAGGGTCTGGTAGTCGCGCATGCCGCCGGGGCTGAGCTTGACGTTGGGCTCGATGAGCTGGAAGCTGCGGCCGTACTTCTCGTAGCGCGCCAGCGCGTCGCGCACCTTGCGGCGCAGGTACTCCTGGCGCTCGCGGCGGCGGATGCGCGCGATCTGGCGCTCCAGCCGCTTGGCCACGCGCCGCGACCCGCACACCCAGCGGCTCTCGATGAGCGCGGTCTTGGTGTCGAGGTCCTGGGCCAGCGCCGTCTCGCTCTCCACCAGCGACTCCACCGCGTGGCCGAGCTCGAAGCCGAAGTCCCACATGAGGCGGATGAAAGCGCCCGCCACCGCCTCGACGGCCGGCGTCTTGCGCGAGCAGGCGACGAGCACGTCCACGTCCGAGTAGGGCGCCAGCTCCGCGCGCCCGTAGCCCCCCATGGCGATCACGGCGATGTCGGTGGCGTCGCTCGCCAGCCCGTTCTCCTCCGCCGCGCGCTGGAACAAGACGCCGACGATCGTGTCCACCATGCGGGTGTAGTGCGCGGCGAATGCCTTACCCCGCGTCTGCGCCGTGCGCGCCTCGATGAGTGGGCGCGTGAGCAGGGTGAAGTAGTCCTTGGCCGCGGCGAGAAACGTGTCGCGTGGCAGGAGGCCGGCTTCCGCGCCGGGCAGTTTGGGTTTGGCTGACGTCATCTTCGCGCTGGCAAGAGAGGGGCGCCTCGCAAGAGACGCCCCTTCATTATAGGCGGAACCGGCCCGAATCGACAACGCCCCTACGCGTCGTAGTACATGTAGAACTCGTAGGGGTGCGGGCGTTTGGCCATGGGGGCAATCTCGCGCTCGCGCTTGTAGCCGATCCACGTCTCGATGACGTCCGCGGTGAACACGTCCCCCTTCAGGAGAAAGTCGTGGTCGGACTCCAACGCTTCCAGCGCCGCGTCCAGCGAGCCGGGTGCCTTGGGAATCGACGCCAGCTCCTCGGGCGGCAGGTCGTAGATGTTCTTGTTCTGCACCCCGTCGAGACCCGCCATCATCATCGCCGAGAAGGCGAAGTACGGATTGCAGGTCGGATCGGGGCATCGGAACTCGATGCGCTTGGCCTTGGGCGAGTGGGAGTACATGGGGATGCGCACGGCGGCGCTGCGGTTGCGCTGCGAGTAGGCCAGGTTCACGGGCGCCTCGAAGCCGGGCACGAGTCGCTTGTACGAGTTCGTCGTGGGATTCGAGAAGGCGAGGATGGCCGGCGCGTGCTTGAGGATGCCGCCGATGTAATGCAGCGCGGCGTCGCTCAGGCCGGCGTAGCCGTTGCCGGCGAAGAGGGGCTTGCCGCCCTTCCACAGGCTCTGGTGCACGTGCATCCCCGAGCCGTTGTCGTTGAAGATGGGCTTGGCCATAAAGGTCACGGTCTTGCCGTGGCGCCTCGCCACGTTGCGCACCACGTACTTGTACACGAGCAGATGGTCGGCCATGCGCAGAAGCGTGTTGAACTTGAGGTCGATCTCCGCCTGCCCCGCCGTGGCCACCTCGTGGTGCTGTGTCTCCACCTCGAGACCGATGCGCTTGAGCTCGAGCATCATCTCGGTGCGCAGGTCGTGCTGGGAGTCCGTCGGCGGCACGGGGAAGTAACCCTCCTTGAAGCGCGGCTTGTAGCCGAGGTTGG
>JAOTVO010000168.1 GCA_029863355.1 Candidatus Krumholzibacteriia bacterium | reverse complement strand
CGCTCTGCCTCTTCGCCTTCGGGGAAGCGGGCCTGGCGCTGGCCATCGTGGTGTTTCTCTGGGTCTCCACGGCCAACTTCACCATCGGCGTTGCCATCTACTCGGGGGAGCGGCGCATCGGCCGGCTCCTGCGCACGCCGCTCGTCTATGCTACGGCCACCGCGCTGGTCCTGGTGCTCACGGGATGGCGGCTCCCCGTGTGGGCGGCGCGTACGGTGGAGATCCTCGGCGGGCTGGCCATCCCCCTCATGCTGCTCACCCTGGGCTTTTCGCTCGCGGGGCTGCGCGTGCGCTCGCTCTCGCGTGGCTTCCTGGTGGGGGCGATGCGCTTTGTGTTCGGGTTCGGGGTCGGGCTGGGCGTCGCGCAGGCCTTCCATCTCACCGGCGTGGCGCGCGGCGTGGTGATCCTGCAGGCGTCGATGCCGCCGGCGGTGATCAACTACATGATGGCGGAGCGCTACCGGCGAAGCCCCGAGGACGTGGCCGGCGTGGTGTCGGTGGCCACGCTGCTCTCGCTGGGCGTGCTGCCGGTGGTGTTGTGGTTTCTGCTGCGTTGAGAGCGCACACAGCGCGCGGGGGGTCTAGTGCAAGTAGGTGCTGAGCGCGATCGCGGTCGAGGTGAACTGCCTGCAGGCGTCGTCTGTGCGCGCCTGCGTCTCGTGGAATCTCGGCAAGTGACGCGCGCGGCGGCCGCCGCGGCGTGCGGCCTGCTCCTCGCCGCGACGGGGTGCGGCGCGTCGGAGCTCGCCACCGCCGACTCCGTGCTCTTTCCCGAACCCGCGCGCAACGCCGTCACCTTCTGGGGCCACGCCTGCTGCTACATCGACGTGGACGGCTTCGGCATCGTCACCGACCCGGTCTTCGAACGCTCCCTGCCCCTTCGCCGCCGCAAGGTGGGCGCGCCGCCGCCCGCGCACTATTCCGGCGCGCGCGTGGTGGTGATCTCGCACGCCCACCACGACCACCTGAGCCCCGCCACGCTGGCCACCTTTCCGCGCGGGACCGTCGTCCTCTGCCCGGAGCCTGCGGCGAAGCACGTCGCGGAGCTGGGGCTCGAGGTGCGCGCGATGGCGCCGGGCGAGGCGGTCGACTACCCCGGCGGGCGCATCGTGGCGGTGGCCGCACACCACATGGGCGGGCGCTGGGGTCTCAAGGGACGCGCCGACGGGCGCGCGCTGGGATGGGTGGTGGAGACGCCCTACGGGAACGTTTACTACAGCGGGGACACCAACTACTTCCGGGGATTCGCCGAGGTGGGGAACCGCTACCGCCCCGACATCGCCATCTTGAACATCAGCGGCCACCTGCACGGCACCGACGCCGTCTTCGCCGCCTTCGACACGCGCGCGCGCACGGTGATCCCGACGCACCACGGCGCCTACGGCTGGCTCTTTCTGGGCGAGCGCACGGAACCGCGCGACGCCGAGGAGATGCAGCGTCTCCTCGGACCGCTCCTCGTCACCCTCGATCTGGGGGAGAGTCTGCCCCTGCCTCTCGCGCGATAGCGCGCGCCGTCCGCTCGTAGGTCTC
The DNA here is from genome assembly GCA_029863355.1 of Candidatus Krumholzibacteriia bacterium. Next base: position 4,602 of record JAOTVO010000168.1, on the reverse strand, counting down.
CAGGTCGGCGCTCGAGAAGAGCACGAAGCGCACTTCCAGCGGGCGCCCGTGCGCGCGCAGCTCCTCCGTCACGGCGAGCAGCGCCACCTCGGCGGCGAGCCCGATGGGGTAGCCATAGGCGCCCGTGCTGATCGAGGGGAAGGCGACGCTGGCCAGGCCGTGCTCGAGGACCAGGCCCAGAGAGTTGCGGTAGGCGTCGGCCAAAAGCGCCGGCTCGCCCGCGGTGCCGTCGCGCCACACCGGCCCCACCGTGTGGATGACGTGACGGGCGGGGAGATTCCCCCCCGGGGTGATCACCGCGTGGCCCGTGGGCAGGCGTCCCCGCTCGGCCACGATGGCCTTGCACGCCTCGAGAATCGCCGGTCCGCCGGCGCGGTGGATGGCCCCGTCCACGCCGCCGCCGCCCATGAGCGAGGCGTTGGCCGCGTTGACGATGGCGTCGGTGTCCTCGCGCGTGATGTCACCCTGCTTGAGAACCAGCCGCGCCTTGTCGATGGTGAACTCGTGGACCACGACATCCCTCCCGCGTTGGTCTACAATGGGGGTTCGGAGCCCCTAGTATAGCAGGGGGTGGCGAGATGCCCAAGCACCGGCCCAAGCACAGAATCGAGCGGGATTCCCTGGGCGAGATGCAGGTGCCCGAGGACGCCTACTACGGCGCGCAGACCGCGCGCGCGGTGGAGAACTTCCCCATCAGCGGGCGGCGCTTCCCGCGCGCGTTCATCCGCGCGCTGGGGATCGTCAAGAGCGCGTGCGCCCGCGCCAACGCCGACCTCGGCGACCTCGACGCGCGCATCGCGCGCGCCGTCGTGCAGGCATCGACCGAAGTGGCTGCCGGCAAGCTCGACCACGCCTTCCCCGTGGACGTCTTCCAGACCGGGAGCGGCACCTCCACCAACATGAACGCCAACGAGGTGATCGCGCGCCGCGCCGCCGAGGTCCTCGGCAAGCGCGTCAGGAAGCCGGCGCATCCGCCCATCCATCCCAACGATCACGTCAACATGAGCCAGTCCTCCAACGACGTGATCCCCACCGCCATCCACGTCTCGGTGGCGTGCACCATCCACGAGCACCTGGTGCCCGCGCTGGCGCACCTGGAGGGGGCGCTGTCCAAGAAGGCAAGGGCGTTCGACGGCGTCGTCAAGAGCGGGCGCACCCATCTCATGGACGCCACCCCCGTGCGCCTGGGCCAGGAGTTCGCCGGCTACGCCCGGCAGGTGGCCAGCGGCGGCGCGCGCGCCGCGCGCGCGCGCGATGCGCTGCTCGAGCTGGCCCTCGGCGGCACCGCCGTCGGCACCGGCCTCAACCGCCGCACCGAGTTTCCCGCGCGGGCCATCGCCTACATCCGGAAAGACACCGGACTGGCTTTCCGCGAGGCGGCCGATCACTTCGAGGCGCAGGGAGCGAAGGATGCGTGCGTGGAGGCGTCGGGGCTCGTGAAGGCCGTCGCCGTGGGGCTGGCCAAGGTGGCGGGCGACCTGCGCCTGATGGCGTCGGGGCCGGCCGCCGGCCTGGGCGAGATCACTCTACCGGCCGTTCAGCCGGGAAGCTCCATCATGCCCGGCAAGGTGAACCCCGTCATCTGTGAGGCCGTCGTCATGGTGGCCGCCCAGGTGGTGGCCAACGACGCCGCCGTGACACTCGGCGGCCTCGGCGGCACCTTCGAGCTCAACCTCATGATGCCGCTCATCGCGGTCAATCTGCTGGCCAACGTGGAATGGCTCGCGGCCGCGAGCCGCGTGCTCGCCGATCGCTGCGTCTCCGGGATCGTGGCGCACGAGGAACACATGCGCGCCGTCCTCGAGCGCAATCTCGCCGTCTGCACGGCGCTGGCCCCGCGCATTGGCTACGACCGGGCGGCCGCGCTGGCCAAGGAGGCGGCGGCGAGCGGGAAGACCGTGCGCGAGGTGGCGCGCGCCAGCGGCGCGTTCACCGACGCCGAGCTGGACCGCCTGCTCGACTACCGGCGCATGACCGAGCCCGAGCCCTGAGGACCGGGCCCGGGCCGGCCGGCGAGCGTGAGCTGGGGGGCGACTAGAAGTCGCGATCCATCAACGTCTTACGCCCATCTTCGCGGGCGCGCTGGATCGCTTCGTCGCACATGTGGCGGAGCAGCTCGGAGAGCTTCGGGGCGACGTTGCCCGCCGTGTTGAAGCCGCTCTTGTCGCGGACATAGTTCTTGAGCTTCGACACTACAATCAGGATCTCGTTGTCACTCATAGACTTCCTCCCTGAGGACTCGTGTTGGGGCCGGCCGCGGCCACCCCGCGGATCCGGCGCCCACAGATTCCGCCAGGCGCGAGAGCCTTGTCCAGCGCAAAATCAGCGCGTATCCTGGGCCCCAGCGCCGCCGCCGACCCAATAACGGAGCGATCCATGCCCAACTACTCCGACTACCTCGAGCTCGACCGCCTCCTCGGACTCCAGAAACCCGGGGGGGACGACCACGACGAGATGCTCTTCATCGTGATCCACCAGAGCTATGAGCTGTGGTTCAAGGAGGTGCTCCACGAGGTCGACTACCTCGTCGGGCTCCTCGGCGCCGGCGACCTGCCCCGCGCGTTCCACACCATGAAGCGCGTGCTGACCATCCTCAAGATGATGGTCGCCAAGATCGACATCCTCGAGACCATGACGCCCCTCGAGTTCCTCGCCTTCCGCGACCGCCTCGAGGACGGGAGTGGATTCCAGTCCCGCCAGTTCCGCGAGCTCGAGTTCGTCCTCGGCCACAAGCGCCACGGGCCCATCGAGCGGTTCGCCGCCGGCACCCCCTCGCGCTCGACGCTCGAGAAGCGCTACGCCGCGCCCACCCTGTGGGACGCGCTCGTGCGCTTTCTCGCCGCGCGCGGCTACCCCGTGCCCCGCGACGTGCTCGAGCGCGACGTCACCCGGCCCGTCGTGCCGTCGAGCGCCATGCAGCGCGCGCTCATGGACGTCTACCGGAACGATCCCCAGCTCGCGAGCCTCTGCGAGCGCTTCGTCGATCTCGACGAGGGCATGCAGGAGTGGCGCTACCGCCACGTGAAGATGGTGGAGCGTACCATCGGCACCAAGCCCGGCACCGGCGGCTCGACCGGCGCCGAGTACCTGCGCACCACCCTCATGAAGCCCCTCTTTCCCGACCTCTGGATCATCCGCGCCGACTTCTAAGGACCGGAGCCATGCCGTTTACCGCGCGCGACCTCGCCCAGACCCCCAACCCGCTCGCGCGCCACTACACCCGGTTCAAGGTCTCCGAGCGGCTCCTCCTCACCGGCCACTCCCACCAGGCCTGGCCGGACATGGCGTTTCAGGGGCAGCAGCAGGCGTGGCTCATGGCCGCCGAGCACGTGGACGACAAATGGGACTTCGCCCAGGCCATGTCCGACGTGGTGCGCGGCGGCTACGCGCGGCTCCTCGGCGAGGACGACCACCAGAACATCGCGCTGGGTCCCGCCACGCACGATCTTCTGATCAAGTGGCTCTCCGCGCTGCCGCTTCGCGAGCGGCCGCGCCTCGTCACCACCGACGGCGAGTTTCACGCCATTCGCCGCCAGCTCGACCGCCTCGCCGAAGGCTGGTTGCACGTCGAGAAGGTGAGCGCCGATCCCCCGGACGCCATCGCCGAGCGCCTGTGCGCCGCCATCGACGATCGCACCGCCGCCGTGCTCGTCTCCAGCGTGCTCTTTCGTAACGCGCGCATCGTACCCGGCCTCGACCGCGTGATGCGCGCGTGCACCCTGCACGGCGCTGAGCTATTGGTGGACGCCTACCACCATCTCAACGTGATACCGTTCTCGCTCGAGGAAATGGGAATCCAAGAAGCATTCGTGACCGGCGGCGGCTACAAGTACTGCCAGCTCGGCGAGGGCAACGCATTCCTGCGCGTACCCCCCAAGCGCGACCTCAAACCCATCGTCACCGGCTGGTACGCCGAGTTCGACCGCCTCACCGCCACGCCCGGCTCCCGCGTGGCGTGGGGCACCGGCCCCTCCCGCTTCGCCGGTGCCACCTACGACCCCACCAGCCACTACCGCGCCGCCGCCGTGTTCGCGTTCTTCCAGGAGCAGGGATTGACACCGGAACTCTTGCGCGAAGTAAGCCAGCATCAAGTGGGACTACTGGCCGAACAGTTCGACGCCCTCGACCTCCCGCCGTCCGTGATCGCGCGCGACCGCGACACCCCCCTGAGCGAAATCGGCGGCTTCCTCACCCTCACCTCTCCGCGCGCCGACGAGATCAGCGCCGCCCTGAAAGAGGCGGGCGTCCACACCGACTTCCGCGGCGACGTGCTCCGCCTGGGCCCGGCGCCGTACCTGTCGGACGGGCAGCTGGTGGAGGCGATGGGTAGCTTGGCGAGCGCGTGTCAGAGCGCCTAGAGACTACCCCCCGAAGCGCACCACCGCACCGAACGTGATCGCGTTGAGATCGTCCTGATCGACGTCGTCGAACACCTTGGAGTTCTGGAAACGGTACGTGGCGAATGCGTCGAGGTGAAGGCCGCCGAAGTCGAAGTCGACGCCGGCGCGGAGCGCGTAGAAGGGATTGTCGAGCCAGTCGCCGTCGAAGTAGCCGATGCCGATGCCGGCGGACGCGTAGATTACTCGGCCGAGAAGAAGCCAC
>JAOTVO010000166.1 GCA_029863355.1 Candidatus Krumholzibacteriia bacterium | reverse complement strand
TCCGATGAGAACGAGGGGCGCTGGGGTGTCGCTGGAGATGGTGGAAGCGACGCGCAACCGCTCACCGACATCACGCAGACTATGAGCAGCCCGCGGTTCTGGTACTATTCACCACGTTGCCGCCCCTTCAACATCTTGGCTCCGATGAAACCAATCATGATCCCAATGGCCAACGTGAGCAACAGCAAGACGACGCGAGATAGGCTCGCTTCCCAGAACAGGAAACGCAGGCTCACCACCGCGCTGTTCTGCGCAACGACGATCGCGATTAGGACCAATAAAGCGATAAGCAGCCACATCTTCATCCGTCGCACGTGAAACCTTTCTAATTACTCTCGGAATTACTACCTTAGCGACCCAACGCCCATAAGCTTCCTTTCATCGCGTCGGGGTGGCAGCCCCACCCACAAGGGGGGGGCTGCCGCAAGCGAACTGCCTACATATGTGGCAAGATCACGATATCAATCCTGCGGTTTGTTGCGCGGCCGTCTTTGGTCTCGTTGTTTGCGATGGGGCGGGCCTCGCCGTAGCCGACGGACGTCATGTTTGGCGCTCCGGAGCCCATATTCGCCGCAAGATATAACCGAACTGCCTCGGCACGATCCTGCGAGAGTTTGAGGTTGGACTCATCGGAGCCGTAAGAGTCCGTGTGGCCCTCGACACGGACGCCGGCACCCGGAAAAACGAGAATGGCTTTCTCGATTTTCGACAACAATTCAAAGTGCTCAGGTCGAATCGTGGATTGACCCACTTCGAAGTTCATTCCAATGAGACGGATGATGACTATGTTGCCTTCGCGCAGTACGCGCGCTTCTGATTGGCCGAACATCGTTTCGACTTGGCTGAATTTCTGTCGGACATCTTCTTGCGCGCGAATACGGTCTCTGAGTATGCTTTCCTCCTCTTTCGCGCCGCCCAGCTTGGCCTCCAGCGCAGCGATATGTTGCTCCAAATCAACAATATTCTGCTTCCGATCCGAGATCTCCTGGCTCAATCGTTCGGATTTTGTGTGCTCGGTCACGATGTACTCGAGAATCATATCCGTCGTCTTTTTGTAGCCGTTGTCGAACTCCGCTGAGACATCAATGCTTGCTGCGATTCTTTCTAGCGGAGACTCCGACGCCAGAATCAGGTCCTCGGTCGTCATCTTCCGTTCTTCCATGTTGCTTATCAGATCGGCGATATAGACTGCGTGCTTTGCCTCGTACATCGCTTCCCGTGCCATGATGCGCGGACGATCGGTGTCATACCGGTCCTTATTCAAGGCATCTTCTGCCTGTTGGAGCAGTGTCAATGAATGCGCAAAGGTTTTGGGTGCATATTTCTGGACCTTATTTTCATCGGCCGATCGCTGGAGTTGACGCGTCTCATTGAAGAGGTAAGATTTGATCGCGTTCAACTCCGCCTCCCGGTACCGGGCTACTGCTTCATCACCTTTCTTCCGTGCATCGTTTACGTCACCGTTTTCGAGCTCCGTGGCGGCCTCCGCGAACTTTTTCTCTGCTTCGGCCCACTGTTTCGCGGAATACTGGGGAGCCGACGCCTTCTCGGCGTCCTCTCGGGCCTGTATCGTTGGCGTCAACGTGACCTCCGCAAGCTTAGTGGCGTCCAGAGCCTGCTTTAGATAGTCAACCGTTTGCTTGAGCTCGCGGCGGATGTCTTCGATGCTATCTCCATTGTCGAACTTCTTTTCGGCTTTGTTGTAATGTTCGAGCGCCTTGCCATAGTTCTTTGGAGCGAGCAAATCAGCACGCGCCTTCTTTGCTGCCGCCATCGTCTGCTCCGCCTCTGCAAAGAGCGATTCTTTGAGCGGCTGGGCGTTCGACGTCAAGGGCAGCGCGAAAAGAAGAATTGCCAACGTGAATGCACTAATCATTCTAAGCGGTCTACACATAGTGAGCTCCTCCTTGGGTTCATTCTAGCAAAGTCGTCTTGTACTCCTTATTCACTTGTTGTCGACACTTCGCTGACGGAAAACATACACGGAGTGTAATCCGTGGGCGGACTGTTGTCAACTAGCCAATGGCGATGCACTTAGGCTTGACCGCTGCAGGGCTGACTTAGACGACACAGAATCTCAAGAACGTGGTTCGATACGTTCTCGGCAGTAATGCGCATCCGTCTTCCGATCTTCTATGCGCCGGACCTCGAACACTACGAGGCCTGAACCCGGACAAAGGCGGGGCGGGTTGAGAGGCCACGGGTCCTGACCCTACGGCGTCACCGAGACCGAGAGAAAGCCTTCCTCGATGAGGCGCGTGCCGGCGGCCTCGCCATCGCTCTGGCGGATCATGGTGAGCGAGATGTCGCTCAGGGTGGCCGTGACCACGTCGTCGGCGGCGAAGCCGAGAACGAACGTGCCCGCCGTGGCCAGCTCGGACTCGAAGGCGTCGCCGCTCTGGGGTATCTCTTGGTAGAAGATCCAGGCGGACTCCACGTCCAGGGCGGAGAGGGTGCCGGTGACGTCGAGCGCCACGGGAAAGTCGGCGCGCTTGGGGAAGAGCAGCTGGACCTCGAAGATGTCTCCTCCGGACACCATGCGGGCGGTAATACTGTAGTAGTTCTCGGCCGTGATGGAGACGGCCGCTTCGTCGTCGGCCACGCAGACGTCGATGGGGCTGGCGCGCCCCTCAACGCGCAGGCCCACGCCGGCCTCCGCGCGGCCGCAGACGCGGGCCTCGGGGTCGACTGGGGCCTCCTTCTCCCCGCAGCCGGCTGCCAGCAGGGCGGTGGCGGCTACGAATGCCAGGGCGGCCGCGGAGAGGCGGTTGCGCGGTGTGGGGTCAGCATCGGGTCGCATTGGTGTGGAGGCCCCTGGGGTTTGGGTCTATCCTAGATGGTGAAGATAATGCCGCGGGTGCCCCGCCCGCAAACTCTCCGGGAGGTCGGCTATGGTCGCTCGCTGGATCGCCGCGACCCTCGCCGCGCTGGCGGCGTGGACGTCAGCGCCGGGTGCGGCGGCGCAAAGTGGAACTGGAGACGACGAGATGGCGCGAAAAAGACGGCACATGGTGGAGACGCAGATCGAGCGCCGCGGCGTCACCGACGCCCGCGTGCTGGAGGCGATGCGCACCGTCGAGCGACACCTCTTCGTACCCGACGAGGCCGAGTCCCACGCCTACGAGGACACGCCCCTGCGCATCGGCCACGGGCAGACGATCTCGCAGCCCTACATCGTGGCACTCATGACCGAAGTGATCGCGCCCGACAGGGAGGACCGCGTGCTCGAGATCGGGACGGGCTCCGGCTACCAGGCTGCCGTCCTCTCCGTGCTCGTCGCCAAGGTCTACACGATCGAGATCGTCGAAGCGCTGGGTGTCACGGCGCGCGAGCGCCTCGAGCGCCTCGGTTACGACAACGTCGAGGTGCGCGTCGGCGACGGCTACCTGGGGTGGCCCGAAGCGGCGCCCTTCGACAAGATCATCGTCACCGCGGCGCCCGATAAGATCCCGCCCAAGCTCGTCGAGCAGCTCGCCGACGGCGGCCGCATGGTGCTGCCCGTGGGCAGCGGCTACCAGGAGCTCGTCCTGGTGGAGAAGGACGGGGGGAAGGTGCGCCAGCGCGTGGTCACCGCCGTGCGTTTCGTGCCCATGGTGCACGGCAAGGAAGCGCAGCCAGAGCGGGACGAACGCTGAGTCTGCGCTAGTCGCGCGGTGCGGCCGGCGACGCGCCCTGCGTCGCCTTGACCACGGTGTGGATGCCGCCGCGCACGTAGAAGTCGCCGATAACTTCGATGAAGCGCGGGCGGCACGCGGCGGCGAGGTCGTCGAGGATGCGGTTCGTCACCGCCTCGTGAAACGCGCCCTCGTTGCGGTAGGACCACAGGTACAACTTGAGAGACTTGAGCTCCACGCACTGCTGGTCCGGCACGTAGCGGATGCGGATGGTCGCGAAGTCCGGCTGCCCCGTACGCGGGCACAGGCACGTGAACTCCGGACACTCGAACGAGATCAGGTAGTCCCGCTCGGGGTTGGGGTTGGCGAAGGTTTCCAGCTCTCGGAAAGGCTCTGTCGGCATGCCGCCATTGTAGCGCCGCGCGTGCCGCGCGCGCAAGGGCCGGCCGGCCGCGCGCCGGCTCACCGGATCGTGATCTCCCCCACCGGAACGCCCTCGTAGACGTCGTCGTCAAAGAAGTAGTCGCGCAGCCGCTGGTTGGGCGCATTGGCCACCGTGATCATCTTGACGCGCACCGTGTAGCGCCCGGCGGCCATATAGCGTGGCACGCGCACCACCACCGAGTCGCGGACGATCGCACCCGCAGGCCACGCGTCCGGGCCGAAGAAGCCATGCGCGACCATGTGGTCGGCGCGGAAACGGTAGCGCCGGCCCTCGATCGCCTCCTTGAGCTTGCGCGCGAGCTTGGGGAAGGGCCGGCCGCCCAGCGGCAACGCGAGCTCCGCGTGGTCGAAGCGCACGGTGACGACGTACGTCCCCGGCCCCACCGGCTCGCCCGGCGACCAGAACGTCTCCATGGCGAGCGCGCCGCCGCGCTCGATCTCGGCCTCGCCCACGGCGGCGCCCGCCAGGCGCGCCGTGCCGGCGGACGCCCCGACGGCGGTAACGCCCGGGGGCAGGGCGCCGACGAGGCCGGTGTAGCCGTCGCCCGCGCCGGGCGGCGCGGGCTCGCCGGTGCGCGCGTAGAGGACGAGGCCGTCGGGCAGCGTGCGCTTCTCCAGCGCGCCACCGCAGGCGTCGAGCGCGCGCTCGGCGGCGGCGGCCAGCGACGGGTCGAGCGTCCAGTAGTCGAGGCGCTGCCCCGCGGGCAGCCGCGGATTCAAGAGCACGTGCGTGGCGCCGAAGCGCGCCATGAGGTCGATCTTCTCGCGCGGCGCGGTGTATGGAGAAACGATGTCACGCGCGGCGGCCACGCGTTCGCCGACGCGGCGGTCGTTGGGCGGGGCGTGCTGGTCGAGCGTGCACACCACCCGGTGGGGCGTGAAGGCGGTGACGGTATAGGACGTGACGGGGTCGCTGGCGATCACCGCGCCGGCCGGCAGGCTGTCGGCGAGCACGGACAGACCGGCCCTCCACGGCCAGTGACTCAGCGCGCGCCCGCGCGCCACCGCCGCCGGCGAAAACGCGCCTCCCCAAAAGAGCCCCGCCGCGCCGACCACCGCGCCGGCCACGGCAAGCCCGGCCGCGGCCGCCGCCCAGCGGCGGCGGACGAAGAGACCGCGCCGGCCGCTGGTGAGTGCGGCCGGCAGCAGGAACAACGGCGCGATGCGGTCGATGCGGAAGACCAGATAGCTGAGCGCTCCATAGAGCAGCGCGAGCACCACCGGGTTGGCGTAGAGGAGGAGCACCGTGGCCAGAGAGGCGATGGCGAAACCGACGCCCGCGCTGGCGCGGCGTTCGCGCCACAGGGCGACCATGGCCAGGAGCGCGGAGAGCCCCAGCAGTCCGCCCCACTGCGCGGTGCGCGCCAGGTCGGCGACGAACCAGTCGCCCCACACGAACGTCACGCCCTGCACCTGTGTGTGCAGCGGGTTGGTCTGGTAAGCGGTGAGATAACGGTAGAGCCCGAAGGGAACCACCGCGACGAACGCGGCGCCGCCCAGCGGGAGCGCGCGCCGCAGGTGCGCCCGCCAGGGCGCATCCACCACGCAGGTCTTCCACAGGGCGGCTACGCCGACCACGCAGGCGACGAGCAGCGCGTACTGGATGTGGATCGCCGCCGCGATGAACCCGTAGGCGGCGGCCGTCCCCAGGCGACGCCGCCGGCCGCGCAGGTGCGCGACTGCTTCAGCCGTAAACAAGAGCAGCGCGGCCTCGCCGAAACGATTGGGGTAGAACGCCGCGCGGATCCCCGCGTCGCGCGGGCCGCCGTCCCAGCACAGGAGAAAGAGCAGCGCCGCCACCGCCGCCGCGGCGCGGCCGCCGAGCAGGTCGCGGGAGGCGGCGTACACGCACGCGCCCAGCAGGACGAGCATCACCGGCGCCAGCAGCGCGAACAGCGCGCCCGCGCCGAGGCCGCTCGACGCGGCGAAGAGCCCGTAGACGCCGTGCAGGAGCGCCTTGCGCAGGTCGGCGCCGTCGCTTCCCGGCGACGGGTAGAACGCCGTGGTCGGGAACCACTCGCCCGTGGCGGCGACCTCGTCCACGTAGGCGATGTGGTCGAGCGTGTCCTTGGTGAAGTCGATGGGCGGCCCCGTGGCCAGGACGGCGCCGAAGAG
>JAOTVO010000165.1 GCA_029863355.1 Candidatus Krumholzibacteriia bacterium | reverse complement strand
GACGACGAGCTCGTAACGACCGTGCTCGAGCGCGTCGATGTTGATCGAAAGCTCCTCGGCTTCCTCGTGTCCGCGGCCCGTGCGCACCACCGTCTGTGTGACCGCGGGACGCCGATCGGCGCCGACCCCGACCAGGCCGGCCACGCTCCTGCCCCAGCGCCGCCAGGCGGGGGCGCGGAGATCGGGCGCTTCGTAGATGGCGTAGGTCACGCGGTAGTCGCTGCGGCGCGCGCGCACCGAGAGACCGTAGACCTCGAAGTACACGCCCAGCCCCTGGCCCGGGCGGTAGCGATGTCCCGGATTGGGCGAGAGGCGCCGGCCGCGGCGCTCGATGCCCGTCGCCCCCAACGGCCCGTCGCGTTGCAGGAGGATGTCGCTGAGGCAGAGGTCGCCGCCGGTGAAACGGCGGGTGTCGCCGTCGGCGCGGAACTGGGCGATGGTCAGCCCCAGCTCGTCCTCGAACGCGCAGGCCAGGTGGTAGTAATCGAAGGGAAGCTCCAGCGTGCGGACGATGTCGAAGGCCCGCTTGCGCGCTTCCGCCACGGTCCGCACCTCGCCCGTCCACAGCGTGTCGGCGAGCCGGCGCTCCGCCACCCAGTCGTCGTCGAACACCGCGGTGCGCAAGTGGAAACGGTCGAAGCGCGACAAGTCGACGACGCTGGACAGACTGTCGGCGTCGATACGCATGGCCACGAATACGGAGCTACGCATGCCGCCGTCGCGGAAGGATACGACGTCGAGGTCGCCGGGGATGGGCACCGCCGGGGAGAAGAACGCGGTGCGCCGCGGCGAGTAGCGGATGAAGCTCAGCTTGACGTCGTGCAGGAGCGGGATCCTGCGGTCGCCGTTGAGGCGCTCGTCGACGAAGAGAAACTCGTGGAAGCGGCCGTCGATGACATAGTACCAGCGCTCTTCGCGACCGTCTCGGTAGGAACGACCGAGCGACGATTGCATGCTGAGCGGCCAACCGAACTTCACGAACGTCTCGCCGCGGTCCGTCTCCCAGCCGGGCGTGGGCGAGCGCGGGACCGAGAAGTGCAGGTCGGCGAGAAACATCCGGTACACGTGCTCGAGGTAGCGCTCGTTGAGCTCGGTGGTGGGGTCGGGGTCCGACTCGACCCAGTAGGCGCGGTCGATGACGCCTTGCTGGGGTGTAGTGGCCGCGTCGTAGTCGTCGCGCTCGTCGTAGGAAAGGGCGTGCCGGAGCTCCAGGTAATCGTCGCGCGCCGGCCCGTCGAACAGCGCCAGGCCCGCGTCGAAGTCGGCACGGGCCTGGTCGAGGCGACCCTCGTCGTGGGCGATGGCTCCGCGCATGAGGAAGAACTCGCCGCGCTCGGGGTGGAGACGGGCAAAGCGGCCGCAGGCGTCGAGCGCCTGCTCGGTGTGGCCGAGCAGGTAGAGGGCGCCCGCCAGCTTGACGGCGGCGTCTGCGTTGGCGCTGTCGCAGCCGACCGCGGCGTCGAGGTGACGGCGTGCGACCATCAGGTCGTCGGTGTGCTCGTTCACCCGCCGCCACTTGTCGTAGTAGATGCAGCCGAGCAGATAGCGCGGCTCGCACAGCGTGCGGTCCATCGCCAGCGCCGCCCGGAAGCAGCGCTCCGCGTCGGGGAAGAAGGTCTGGGCATAGTACGTCTTGCCCAGGGCCATGACCACGCGGGGATCGTCGGGGAAGAGCTGCAGCGTGCGCTCGAGCACGCTCTGCGAGCGCAGGCGTCCCTCTATGGTCCCGCGCTCTCGGTAGAGTGCGCCCAGCAAGAGCTGCAAGTCGGGCGATTCGCGTCGATCGTCGCCACCGCGCTCGATCGCGCGAACGGCGGCCGCCGTGTCGCCCGCGGCCAGGAGACCTTCCGCCCGCTCGGCGGTGCCTTGGGTGGGGCGGCGCGATGCCCCGCCGCATGCCACACACGCGACGAGGACCCACGCGGCGGCGTTCGAGATCGAGGGAAAGCGCGTCACCGTCGGTCGTCCCATCCGGAGGATGCCCCATCCGGAATATACGGGAACCCCGGCGGCCTGAGAAAGGCCGAAGGCGTGGGGCCCCCCTCGGGGCGGAGCCCATGCGGCGGGGACGGCGTCGCGCCGTCCCCTTAACGCAGCCCGCGTGTGAGCCCGCTTGCCTAGATCGTCTGCGCCACGCCGACGATGCTCTCCGCGTCCTGGAAGGTCACGGTGAGACCGGCGTCCTTGTTGGTGGTGAGGACGCGGAACGCCAGCCGGCTGCCCGCGCGAATCGGCTTCTCGTCGGTGCGGAAGAGGGTCTTGCCGCCCGAGGTGATGCCGACCCAGCCATTGGGAGCCACGACGTCGAACATGGAGCCACTGGCGTCCTCGATAGTGACGCCAAAGACGCTGCCCTCGGTGGCCGTCACCTGGATAACCAGAACGGCTGCGCCTTCGGTTTCGCCGAGGACGCGCTTGCTCACCGTGGGCCCGGCGGCAGCGGACGCTCCGACGAGCGCCACGACCGCCAGCGTGCCGAGTAGGATCGGGAGTCTGGACCGCTTCATACTTTCGACCTCCTGTGTCGGATGCAATGTCACCGGATGCGGTGCGGTCAGTACCTGGAGCGTTGCGCGAAATACGACGGCTATTCGCTTGCGTTACGTACTGTTACGTAGCGTCAACCGCCGCTCCGCTCGACTCCGGACGATGGATCATTATAGCACATCCGCCCGCGTCGTGTCGACGCCCCTAGCGGCAGGTCTTGCCGTCAGGACGCCACAGAACGCGCCCCGTGGGGCCCGCCGGGGACCCGGATCGCAGCAGAACTTACTTATCGACAAGCGGTTGTAGACGCCGGTCGCCCGGCACCGGCGGGCTTGCCAGGCGTGCGCGGTCCCTGTATGATCGCGCGCATGCCGGCTCCTCTTTGCGCGAGACCCGGGCCCAGACGCCGCCTGCTCGGCCACGCCGTCGCTTGGGCGGCAGCCGTCGCCTGCCTGCTCGCGCCCGCGGGTGGCCGCGGCGACACGGTTCGACTGCGCGACGGCTCAACGCTGCGGGGACACGCGGTGCGCATGGTGGCCGACACGCTGCTGTTCCGCTTGAGCTTCGGCGGCGAGGTGCGGGTGCCGCGCGAGCGCATCGTGTGGATCGACCTCACGGACTCGGTGCGGGTTATGGAATCGCCCGCGGCGACGACCCCGGAGCTGGGCGCCGTATCGAGCCCGAACGACAGCGGCGAGGTGGCCGTCACCTTCAAGGACCGCAGACTCTCCAGTAAGATCGTCATCACCAAGAAGAAGGACTGGGACGGACACCTTCGCGCGAACTGGATCGTGCAGACGCTGCTTGTCGACGGCGAGGAGGTGCACACCGTCGTGGATTCCGTCATGGACAAGACGATCTACAAGGGGCCGGATCGCATCCTCAAGAACGACGTCGAGCTGGTTGATATGTTCGCGCGCGTGCCGGCGGGTTCGCACCAGTGTGCCGTACTCGTGCGCAACTACGGGGCGGACACCTACCGCGAGCGCTTCGACGGCGAGCCGCTGCACGTGGAGTTCACCGCGGATGTTCAGGTGTACGACGGACGCGAGACCCGGCTCCACCTCGGCCTTGATCGCGGCAGGTTTCGCACCAAGCTGCCGCGCCTCTACCGCGTCGAGCAGTAGCGCGGCCGGCGCGACTGCCTAGGGGCTCTCTACCCCTTCTTCCAGTGAGCGCAGGGCCGCGCTGGCGCGCGCTCGCAGCTCGACGTCGCTCCCGCTGCGTTCGAGGGCCAACTCCAGGTACGACGCGGCGCGGGTGGTCTCGCCCATGAGCGCGTAGAGCAGACCGAGGCGGTAGAAGATCTCGGGGTTGTGGGGGTCGTGGTAGAGCGCGGTCTGGAAGGACTCCTCCGCTTCGGAGAGCAAGCCGGCCGCTTCCAGGGCCCGCCCCAGTCCGAAGTGGGCCGCGGCCAGCTCGGGATCGAGCTGCACGGCACGGCGGTAGCTGGACACGGCCTCGGGGTAGTGGCCCTGCGAGGCGTGCACGTCGCCCATGGCCTCGTAGACGTCGGCGCGGTCTGGGGCGAGGTCGGCGGCTCGCCCGAGCGCGCTCATGGCCTGCGCGTCGCGCCCCAGCGCGGCCTGCGCGCGCCCCACGCCCACCAGCGCGTCGACGTTTTCCTCGTCGCGCGCGCGCACCTTCAGGTACTCCGCCAGCGCCTGCTCGTACTGCTCCCGCTCGAACAGCGAGCGCGCCATTCCGAGCCTGCCGTACGACGAGCTGGGCAGGCGGCGCAACCCGCGTACGAAGTAGTGCGCCGCCTCGTTGTACTTGCCCGTGTACACGTAGAGCCAGCCCAGGTGCAGCTCGCTCATGGCGTGCGTGGGCCGCTGGGAGAGCGCGAGGAGGAGGTATTCCTCGGCGGCGTCGTACTGGCCGCCCTCCATGAGCAGCTGGCCGTATCCACTGAGCGCCTCGACCAGATTGGGGTCGCGGCGCAGCGCGTACTCGTACTCGGTCTTGGCGGCTTGGTAACGGCCCATGCCCTTGTACGCCTCGGCGAGGTTGAGGTGGAGCGTGGGATCATCCGGGTACGCGTCCGCCGCCACGCGCAGCTCCTCGAGGGCTCGCTGGTAGCGTCCCGCGCCCACGAGGGCGACTCCCAGATTGAAGTGCGCGTCGGGGTCCGTCGGCCGCAGCGCCACCGACTGCTCGAAGTGGTCGATCGCGGCGAGGGTGTCGCCCTTCTCGAACGCGTCGATACCCATGTTGTAATGGACGATGGCCATGTCGCGGCACGCCGCCAGCGCGGAGAGCGCGACCAGCAAGGCCGCGACGCCGAGCAAGCGCGACGCGAAGCCGAAGAACGGGAGATGCCGTGCGATTCGAAGCATGGGCGGGACGCGGGCCATCATAAGGGCGCCCCGCCGAGGTGTCAATGCGCGTGGAGCCGGCCCGCGCCGGCTAGGTAGCGAACGGCCGGACGCCGAGCGGCGTGTCCAGGGTCTTCACTTTCACGCGGCGCGCGGCTTTGTTCACGATGAAGACCTTGGTGTTGTTGCTTTCGGGGTCGCCGGGGAACATAAAGAAGCCGAGGCCCCGCGCCGAATAGCTCAGCGTGTAGCCGAACATCACCTCGCCGTCGACGAACTCCACCATCACCTTCTTGCCCTGCGCGGGCGCCAGGAAGCCCTTCTTGTCCGTGTACTCGGGGTCGCCCTCGAAGTCGCGGACGAAGAAGAGCGCCTTGAGCGCCTCCACGTGCACGTCGAGCACGTTGCCGTCTTCCTCGGTGATGTGGAAGCGGTCCTTGGTGGGGAAGAAGTCGAGGGTGGTACCCTTGACGAGCGAGCCGTCCAGGAAGCGTGCGATGACCTTGATCTCGTGGTTCGGCGTCATGGCGCGCGACAGCCGTGCAACTACCGTACCACCAGAGACGGTGCGCGGGCGGCGAGCAGGGGCGCCGGCGGGCGCCCCGTTGCCCTCCGCGGAGAGATCATTCCGATTGCTTCTCTAGGGCGCGAATGAGGGGCGCGAAAAGATCGATGGGTACCGGAAAGACAAGCGTCGAGTTCTTCTCGGTGGCCACCTCGGTGAGCGTCTGCAGGAAACGAAGCTGCAACGTGGTCGGGTTGCCCGAGATATTGTCGGCGGCCTCCCGCAACCTGGTCGACGCCTGTACCTCGCCCTCGGCGTGGATCACCTTGGCGCGCCGCTCGCGCTCGGCCTCGGCCTGCCTGGCGATCGCACGCTGCATCTCGGCCGGGAGGTCGACGTGCTTCACTTCGACAAGCGAGATCTTGATGCCCCAGGCGTCCGTCTGCTCGTCGATGATTTGCTGCAAGCGGTGATTGATATTCTCACGCTCGGAGAGCAGTTGGTCCAGCTCCACCTGTCCGAGCACCGAGCGCAGCGTCGTCTGCGCCAGCTGGGTGGTCGCGTAGAGGAAGTCCTCGACCTCGGTAATAGCCTTGTCGGGGGTCATGACGCGGAAGTAGACGACCGCGTTGACTTTCACCGAGACGTTGTCCTTGGTAATGATGTCCTGTGGAGCCACGTCCATGGCCACCACGCGCAAGCTGACGCGGACCATGCGGTCGACCACCGGGATGAGAAAGATCAAACCCGGGCCCTTGACGCCGATGAGTCGGCCGAGACGGAAGATCACCGCGCGCTCGTACTCCCGCAGCACGCGCACCGCACTGGCCAGCAGCATGACGACGATGACGACGATTCCGATGACTGAGATTCCCACTTAAGACACCTCCT
>JAOTVO010000164.1 GCA_029863355.1 Candidatus Krumholzibacteriia bacterium | reverse complement strand
CTGCTTGAACACGCCGTACGCGCATCGGCCGATGTCCTCGGCCGCGATGCCCGGCAGCTTCTTCTCGCCCATGGGCATGGTGATCGCGTACTTCCCGTCCGGCCCCTTCTTGGGTCCCATGCCGAAGTGGATGAAGTTGTCCCAGTAGAAGGAGGTGAGCAGGAACGTCGTCGGCACGCCCACCTTCGTGAACACGGCGTCCGCCTCGCCCTTGCCGTCGAAGTGCGGCACCTTGTACTTGTCCAGGAGCGTGGGCATGCGCTCGTCATCGAGCGACATCCACTTGCGCGTGTCTTCGAGCGTGGACCAGATCACGTGCTGCACGTCGGCGCGCTTGGCCGCCTGCGCCATGGCCGTCGCCTGCGCGATCTCCTTCTCCGGCGAGAAGTGCTCCCAGAAAGCCGTCACGCAGAACGCGCCGTGCGCGCCCGCGAACGCGCGCTCGAGGCTGGCGGCGTCGTCGATGTTGGCCGCGACCACTTCGGCGCCCAGCCCGGCGAGTGCCTTCGCCTTCTCCGAGCCCGCATCCCGCGTGAGCGCGCGCGCGGTGAATCCGCCGGCGGGATCACCCATGATCGCGCGCACCAGCCCGCCTCCCTGCGCGCCCGTCGCGCCCACCACCGCGATGATCTTCTTTTGAGCCATGTGCAAAGCCTCCTATTCGAGTCAATAAGATCGGAAACTCCGAGTGTTGCGATTGTGTCCCGTGATTGTACCACGCCGGGGCGCGCGAGTTTCAGCGGGCGCGCAATCAGTACGACAGCTTCGGATACCAGTCGGTGCCCCGGCCGTCGGGCGTGAGGTCGTAGATGTTCCACAGGGGCCAGAGCAGGTCCACGTGCCGGGGATGGCCGTCGAGCCGCGCGTAGAGGAGCTCGGAGCCCCAGAAATGGTGCACGCCGTCGTCGCGGCGCCTGAAGACGTTGACCATCGGCATCTGGTTCTCCGCCTCGTCTTCAGCCCAGTAGTCGGCGTTGTACGAGTTCTTGGCGGACGAGAGCAGCGGAATGCGGCTCCAGCCGCGGCCGCGGGCGTGGCCCACGATTCGCTCGATCGGCGACTTGGCCACGACCACCATGTTGACGCGCTGGAGGATGTGCGGCGCGGTGGCGTCGAAGCCGTCGATGAGCGACGTGCAGCTGGGACACGCCGCCTCCGCCTTGGGCCCGTACATAAAGCTATAGACGACCAGACTGTCCTTGCCCGGCGCGAAGAGCTCGGAGAGGCGAACCGATTCGACGCCGCTGTCGGGGCGCATCCGCTCGAAGACGTAGTCCTCCTTCACCTTCCCGCTCGCCGGAAGCCGGCGGCGCTGTTCGGCCACCTTCTCGACGTGCGCGCGCAGCTCCACCTCCTCGCGCAAGAGCTCGTTGCGGGCGCTGCGGTAGGCCTGGGACTCGTTAGGAAAGCGCTTGTCGTGCATCGGGTTCCTCCTGCGCGAAGGTTGCTTCACGGCGTTGGACACAAGGTAACGCATCGGCGGCCCGGCCGCGAGCCCGATGTCGCCGGCCCTGCCGCGGTGAAGACGCGACCGCCCCGGCGTCGAAACGCCGGGGCGGTCGCTCGCAAGTGGCTCGGGTTCCACCCGCTACGGGGCGGGATCGAACTTCGTGACCGACTGGTAGATCACGTCCTTGTTCAGGAACTCGAGCTGGGCGATCTCGGGTATCTCGACGTTGAGCAGCGTGGTCGAGAGGTGAATGGGGTTCTTGTTCTCGTCGACGATCAGGAACACGTCCACCAGCTGCCACAAGCCGTAGACGATGGTCTTGACGGGGTCGGACGCCACCGAGTACGTGTCCGTGAATGAGCTCTCCTCGCTGAAGGTGACGGAGTGTACCTCTTCGCGGGTCGTCGTCTGCGAGTAGCTCGTCTTCACCTCGGCGGAGAATGGACCCCAACCGACGGAGGCCGACACCTCGACGCCGATGGTCTGGGAGAACCCCTGGCTGACGGTGTTGGTGGTGGAGTTGCCGTAGGTGACCGTCTCCTGGTGGGAGTAGCTCGTCCCCGGATCCATCGCGACCTGCTTCAGCCGCTTCCAGTAGCGCCGGTGCAGCAGGCGCGGACTCTTGGAGACGTAGGTCCGGTCCGGCGCCGCCGGATCGCTCGTGATCTCGGTCAGTACACCGCCGTCACAGACCAGCTTCAGGCGGCGATTCTCCGTCGTCCATACCCGCGTGGTATCGTCTCGCATCTGGCGCATGCGTTCGACCGCCGGCACAAAATTCCGGAGCTCGCTCGAGAGCCCCACGTCCACATCGGCGGACTTTGGCGGTAGCGGGTCGGTGGGCGACGAAGGAACGGGTATCTCGGGGAGGACATTGGGCTCCGGCGGTGGCCCCCCCGAGCTCGTCCCCACCGGCGTGTCCTCGCCGCAGCTCACCGCGAAGAGCGCGGCCAGGATACTGCAGATTATCGCGTACGTGACTTTCTTGCTCATGACGAACTCCTTCGGGTCGCGGATCGCAGTCGATCCGCTCCGGGCCGTGTCTTTAGTTCTTTAGGTACGAGAGCCAGATGTACTGTCCGCCCGCGTTTCGGTTGAGATCGACGCCGATCCAGGTGTACGGCGCCGGCGGCCGCGAGTTCTTTCCGAATTGGATGATCATGTTCTTGATGGACGCGCAGTCGGGATCTTTCGTCGTCCACAAATAGATGTAGTCGCCGCCGGCGTGTCGGTTGAGGTCGACGTTTATTCTCGTGTACTTGGGACTCGGCGGCGGCGACCCGCCGTCTAGTGTGACGTAGAGGCCGGTGATGGGCGCGCCGACGCCTTTCTTGTAGCAGAGGTAGATGTAGTCGCCGCCGGCACCGGCGTTCAGGTCGGCATTGATCCTCACGTATCCCGCCGGTGGTTGGATGCCGGAGCTGCCGCCGTAAATGACGATGACCTCGGAGATATTCTCCTGCGTCCGTGCCGCCCCCGCCAAGGCCAGACAAGCGGCCGCGACGGCGAGCATGCACGCGCCCTTACTAGATCTCATTGGTAGTTACCTCCCACCTGTGAATCGGAGAGTGTGCCTGAGGCTGCCAAGGGTTGTGCTAATTTAATCACACTGGCGAGGTGGAAAGAAATGATGCGTTTGCATCAGTGGGGAGGGGCGCGGGTACGACAAAAGGAAGGAGGAGTCTTGCGACTCCTCCTTCCCTTCACCACGATGCCTTCCGATAGCGCCGCGCTACTTCAGCAGCGTCATCTTCTTGGTCTCCGTGAAGCCACCGGCGGTGAGCCGGTAGAAGTAGACGCCGCTGCTCAGGCTGCTGGCGTCGAGCTCGACCGTGTGGTGACCCGCGGGGGCATCGCTGTCGATCAACGTGGCGACCAGCTGGCCCCGCGCGTTGAAGACCACCAGCTGCACGTGGGAGTCCGCTGGCAGCGCGAAGCGAATCGAGGTCGTCGGGTTGAACGGGTTGGGCGAGTTCTGGCTGAGGCTCGCCTTTTCGGGCAAGTTGCCGCCGGCGATCCGCTGCTCGGGGGCAGCGGTCGTCTGCACCGCAAACAGCGCCGCGTCCGGATGGGTCGTGTAGTAGCCCGCGTAGATCGGCGCCGCAATGCGTCCGCCGCCCGCGTTGGGGTTGGCTGTCACGGAGTACGGCCGCATCATCTCGTTGTCCTCGTGGTCGATGATGTGGCAGTGCCAGACGTAGCCATGCCCGCCATTGGGATTGAAGCCGAACCACAGGTTGGCGGCCGGAGTGGCGGCGGGAGCGTCCGTCGGCGCCCACCGCGCGATGACCGTGGTGACCTCACCGGGGAGCATGATGAAGGTGTCCTTCCAGCCCCGCTCGTTGGGGAGGGCGGGCGCGGCCATGCCCTGCAGGTGGGGGTTCACGTCCGGGTTCCCCCCCAGGAAGGTCGTCCACTTGACCCCGCTCGGGTCCATGCCGGTGTTGTAATTCAGCGGCGGCCCCCAACCTCCCACGAACCCCGCGGGGTTTCCGGCGGCGAAGAACGCCTTGTTGTAGGCCTTGTTGTACTTGTTGAAGTTGAACTTCTGGCGGCTCAACAGTTGGAACTGCACCAGGTGCAGGTGGATCGGGTGCGCATCCGCCGTCAGGTTGATGATCTGCCAGACTTCCGTCTCGCCCTCCTTCATGATCTCCGAGTACATCGTGTTGGAGGCTCCAGACGGATCGATCACGAAGTCGAAGTAGGGTCGGTCCGACATGCCCGACCACTTGGTGTTGTTGACCAGCACCTCGAGCGGACCTCCCGGACCAATGACTTCGTTTAGCGTGAGCTGGCGCGTCTTGTGCACGGTAACCGCCGGCAGGCCGGTGGCGAAGTTGGCCAGCTTCTCGAGCGGCGTGGTGCGGCCGGTGATCACGCTGTTGTCGGCGCCGGCCGTCTGTCCGTTGACCACGAACTGCATGATCTGGCCGAGCGTCGAGCCGTTGGGCGGCGCGCCCTTGGGATAGGGGGTGTTGCCGCTGTTCTTGAGCGTCCACACGGCGTTCGGCGTCCCCGAGAAATCGATCACGATGTCCGCGCGCTCGCCGGGACCCAGCAGCAGCTTTCCGCCGAGGTTCGGATCGATCGCCACCGGGGCGTCGAGTAATCCCCCGTCGGTGCCGACTTGCCAAATCACGGGTCCCATCACCTTGGTGGCCAGGTCCTGCAGCCAGAGCTGGTAGAACCTCGCGTTCGAGCCGTTGAGGAACCGGAAGCGGTACTTGCGCGGCGCCACGCTCAGGTAGGGCCACGTCTTTCCGTTGACCGTGATGATGTCGCCCACAAACTCCGGCACCCAGAACGGATGGTCCGCGGGATTCGGCGCTCCGCCCGCGAGGCCGGCCGGGAAGTACAGCTGGCCGTTCTGATCGAACATACGGTCCTGGAGCACGATTTCGATCTCGGGCAGGTAGGGCGTGCCGAACGCCCCCGTGACGGGATTCAACTCCTGTACCATGCCGTCGTCGGACCAACCGGGCAGATGGAGGGCGTCCTCGGCGTCGTCCCTCAGGAAGTAGAACCCGGCCAAGCCGGCGTACACGTTGAGACGCGTCACGCCCAGCGCGTGGTCGTGGAACCACAGGGTCGCCGCTTCCTGGGTGTTGGGATAGTAGTACACGTTGGTCAACGCCGAGTGACCTCCGCCGCCTCCACCGGGCTTGAACCAGGCATCGGGGCCACCGTCCGACCACGCGGGCACCTCGCCGCCGTGCAGGTGCACGACCGCCGGGACCGGGCCCGTGTACGGCTGGAAGTCATGCGTCTCGAGCGCCCAGTGCAGCGTCTGGTCGACCGCGAGATTCACCGCGTTGTAGCTCTCGTTGAGATTGTTGAGGTAGAGCACGTTCAGCGGAACGCCTCTCTTGGCCTCGATGGTGTGGGTCGGCCAGAGCGGACCCAAGGTCGCCGCGCCGTTCGAAATGCGATACGCCCACACGTGCGTCAACCCCGCGCCCCCGCCGACCACGGTGCCGTTGGGCAGCACCGTTCCGGTGGAAAGCGCCTGTTGGTTGTGCGTGACCATCTCGACGGTGAGCGGTGTTCCCAGTACCGTGGCGTCGAGCCGCGCGCCGGGGTACGCGAAATGCGGGAGCGGATCCACGAACTTGGGCACGCTCGTCGGATTGATCGGCAGCTGGCCGGAGCCGGGGTACTGCCCCTGCACCGGCAAGGCGCCGAACGCAATGCAGACGACAGCTGCCAATACCATTGCCAGTACTCCCCTGTTCTGTCTCATGGGGTTCTCCTACGGGTTCGGTGTTGAAGACATGAACTGACTTGCTGAGTTTCTGAGCGATGCGTGGGTGAGATGTGTCACGGCTTCATCGCGTAGCGGATTGTGTTTGGCCCTCCTGAGGTTCGGGTGAACGTCAGCTAGTCCATTGGGAGATTATTCTACCGGAAAATAGTTTTTCATGCACGCGATTTTTTGCTTGAGGACGCCAGAAATGGAGATCCCCCGGTTCGTGAGCATGCGCAAATTGCCAAAGCAGTGCCTTGGCAAAGTGTCGATCGGTGCCGGCGGGTTCCGTGGACTTTGCCCGTGGGCTTCGTTAGAATGGCGCCCGTCTTCTGCACGCCCCCGGGTTCTCCGGTGGCCGCGGCGCGTTCGCACGCGCCGACCAAGGCCGACGGGTGGTGACCGTGGTCAATTTCTACATCTATCTGGCCCTGACCGTGAGCGGCGCCTCGGTGCTGGCTATCGAGATGCTCGGCACCCGCATCCTGGGCCCCTTCTACGGGGTG
>JAOTVO010000163.1 GCA_029863355.1 Candidatus Krumholzibacteriia bacterium | reverse complement strand
GGTAAAAGCGGACGCCTACGGTCACGGTGCCGTGCAAGTGGCGCAGGCGGCCCGCGGGCACGCCGACATGCTGGGCGTGGCCACCCTCGACGAGGCGATCGAGCTCAAGGAAGCCGGCGTGGAACGGGGCATCCTCATCCTCAGCCCCATCCTCGAGACGCAGGTTCCGGCGGTGGCCGGAGGCGGCTTCGCCGTCACCAGCTCCGAGCTGGCGTTCGCCGTGAAGCTCTCGGAGTTCGGCGTGGCGCACAGCGTGTCGGTCGACGTTCACGTCGAAGTCGACACGGGCATGGGTCGCACCGGCGTGGCCTACGAGGACGCGCGCGAGGAGATCGCGCGCATGTCAGAGCTGCCGGGCCTGCGCCTGGCCGGCGCGTACACGCATTTCCCCGTCTCCGACACGGATCCCGATTTCACCCGGCGCCAGATAGCGCTCTTCGAGGAACTGCTCGACGATCTGCGCGGGGACGGGGTGGAGGTCCCGCTCGCGCACGCCGCGAACAGCGCCGCGCTGGCCGGGATCCCAGAGTCGCACATGGGCATGGTGCGCCCCGGCCTGCTGGCCTACGGGCTGCACCCGGCGGGCGAAGCCGCCGCCCTGGGGGTGGAGCCGGTGATGAGCTGGAAGTCGCGGGTGGTGCGCGTGCGCCGCGTGAGCGCCGGCAAGCGCATCAGCTACGGACGCGACTTCGTCACCAAGCGCGCGTCGCTTATCGGAGTGATTCCGGTGGGCTACGGGCACGGCTTTCCGTACCGCGCCGGCGGCGGGGGCGCGGTGCTGGTGGGCGGGCGCCGGGCGCCGATCGTGGGACGGGTGACCATGGACATGACGATGGTCGACCTGACCGATCTTCCGCAGGCGCCCGCGCCGGGGGACGAAGTCGTGCTGGTGGGCGCGCAGGGAGACGAGGACATCACGTTCCACGACCTGGCCGAGTGGGCGGGCAGCATCTGCTACGAGGTCATGTGCGGCATCAGTAAGCGGGTGCCGCGCACCTACTTCCGCGAGGGTCGCGTGGAGACCTACAAGTCTCTGCTCGGCATCCTCCCCAACCACGTCGCCGTGTGAAGTGAGCGCTCCGCGCCGGGTCGTCTGCGTCGTACTTGACGGCGTCGGCGTCGGCGCCGCGCCCGACGCGGATCGCTTTGGCGACCACGGCGCAAACAGCATCGCCAACACCGCCCAGCGCGTGGGCGGGCTGCGCCTGCCCCATTTGGCGCGAATGGGGTTGGGCCGGATCGTGGCCGCCGAGGGCGTGCCCGAGGAGCCGGCGCCGATGGCGCTCCACGGGCGCATGCGCCCCGCGGCGCCGGGCAAGGACAGCACCAGCGGGCACTGGGAGCTGATGGGCTGCGTGCTGCAAGCGCCGCTCCCCACCTACCCCGCGGGGTTCCCGGCCGAAGTCATCGACGCCTTCTGTGCCGCCATCGGGCGCCCCGTGCTGGGCAACCGCGCCGACAGCGGCACGGCGATCATCGAGGCGCTCGGCGCGCGGCACCTGGAGACCGGCTTCCCGATCGTCTACACCTCGCAGGACAGCGTCTTCCAGGTAGCGGCGCACGAGGACGTGGTGCCCTTCGAGACCCTGTATCGGATGTGCGAAACGGCGCGGCGCATCCTTGCGCCCCCGCACGCCGTGGGGCGCGTGATCGCGCGCCCCTTCACGGGCAGGCTGGGAACATTCCGCCGCACGGCGCGGCGCCGTGACTTCTCTCTGGCGCCGCCGGGCGAGACGGTGCTCGACCGCCTGGCCGCGGCGGGGCTCCGTACGCTGACCATCGGCAAGATCGACGACCTCTTCGCCGGCCGCGGCATCGCCGAGGCGATGCACACGGCGGACAACGCCGACGGCATGCGGCGCACGCTGGCCGCCGCGCGCGCCGGCGCCGCCGATTTCGTATTCACCAACCTCGTCGACTTCGACACCATGTGGGGCCACCGCAACGACGCGCGCGCCTACGCCCTGGGACTGGAGGAGTTCGACTCGTTCCTCGGCGAGTTGTTGCCGGCGCTCCCCGCCGACACGCTGCTCATCATCACCTCCGACCACGGCAATGACCCGACGACGCCGGGCACCGACCACAGCCGCGAGTACGTTCCGCTGCTCGCGTGGCATCGTGGCTTGGAGGTCGGGCGCACGCTCGCGGACCGCGCCACGCTCGCCGACACGGGCGCGACGGTTGCGCGCGCGTTGGGCGTAGAGCCGCCGGCGGGGGAGAGTTTCCTGGATCTCGTCTGGCCGCGCCGTTAGTGGTCGTCGATGATGCGGCGGTCCAGCTGTTGGTAGGCGTCCATGTCGTTGGCCGGCTGTACGACGCCGAGGTTGTGGCGGTCGCAGCTGCGGCGCGGCTCGGTGCCCTCGATGAACAGCTCGCGGCGGATCTTGGAGCAGGTGCGCGTGGCCACCAGCCCCGACTCTTCGCAGACCACGCGCTGGACGATGCCGGTGGGCTCGGGAAAAGGCTCGGCGTGGTGATCCCGGTACTGGGCCTTCATCACTTCGGTCCACGTGGGGAGCGAGACGCGCGCGCCGGTCATGCGCCGACCCATTGACTGCTTGAGGTCGAAGCCGGACCAGACACCCACGGCGAGCTCGCGGGTGAAGCCGACGAACCAGGCGTCGGTGCACTCGTCGGTCGTTCCCGTCTTTCCCGCCGCCGGTTCCTTGAAGCCGTAGAGGCGCGCGTTGCGTCCGTAGCCTTCGTTGACGACGCTCTCGAGCAGGTTGGTCATCAGGTACGTCGAGCGCGGGTCGAGGACTTCCTCGCGGTAAACCGTATTCTCCTCCAGCACGCGCCCCTCGCGGTCGACGACCCTCTCGACGAGGAGCGGCTCACCGCGCATGCCGCCGCTGGCCAGCGTCGCGTAGGCGTTGGTCAGTTCCATTAGCGTGACCTCCGAGACGCCCAGGGCGAGGGCGTACACCGCCTCCAGCTCGCTCTTGATCCCCATGCGGTGGGCGTTGTTTATCGCGGCCATCGGTCCCAGCGCCATCAGCAGCCGGATGGCCGCGATGTTGATGGAGAAGTTCAGCGCGTGCCGCAGGGTCACCTCTCCCTCGAAGCGCTCGGTGAAGTTGCGCGGCTTCCACACGTCGCCGTTGGGGAGGTCGAGCACGATGGGAGCATCCAGCAGGATGTCCGCGGGGGTGTATCCGTTCTCGATGGCGGAGAGGAATATGAACGGCTTGAAGGCGCTCCCCGGCTGACGCCGGGCCTGCACCGCGCGGTTGAACTTGCTGTGCTCGAAGCTGCGCCCGCCGACCATGGCGCGCACAAGCCCCGTCTGTACGTCGATGGCAACCACCGCCGACTGCAGGTACAGCGGCTTCCCCGGATCCTCTCCACGCGCCAGCGCCGAGTCGTGCAGGGCGAGCGTGAATTCGTAGTCGCGCTGACGTTCCATGCGCTGCATCTGCGCTTCCATGCTGTCTTCGGCGACGTGCTGCAGGTAGGGGTCGAGTCCGGTGTAGACCTTCAGCCCGTCGTGGTAGAGCCGGTCGGCGCCGTAGCGCGCCTCGAGGTGCTGTCGCACCTCTTCGAGGAAATACTCCGCGTAGCGGCTCCGGTCCGCGCGTCCGCCGGACACCTCCGTCGGTTCGGCTTCGGCGGTGCGCGCCTGCTCCGGGGTCAGCGCACCCGTATCGACCATCGCCTGCAGGACCACGGACCGGCGCTGGAGCGCGCGGTCCAGGTGGTAGATGGGAGAGTAGTCACGGGGGTTCTTGGGCAATCCGGCGATGAGCGCCGCTTCGCTCAGCGTGAGATCCTTCGCGCTCTTCCCGTAGAAGACGCGCGCGGCGGCCTCGACGCCGTGGGCCCCGGCGCCGAAGTAGATCTGGTTGAGGTACATCTCCAGGATCTCGTTCTTCGAGTAGGCGCGCTCGATGCGCACCGCCAGGAGCGCCTCCTTGATCTTGCGCATGAGCGTGTTCTCGAACATGTCGAAGAGGTTGCGCGCGAGCTGCTGGGTGATGGTGCTGCCCCCCTGCGCGTAGCGCCCCGTGCGGATGTTCGCCAGCATGGCGCGGGCGATGCCGAAGATGTCGACGCCCCAGTGCGAGTAGAACTTGCGATCCTCGATGGCGATGACGGCGTCGACGAGGTGGGGGGGGATCTCCTCGAGCGGGACCAGCGCTCGATCCTCTATGTAGAACTCGCCAATCAACGAGCGGTCGCGGGCGAACACCTGCGTCTTGAGCGACGGCTCGATCATCTCGAGCCGCGCGGTGCTGGGCAAGTCGCGGGAGAAGTACTGGTAGGCGCCGAAGGTCGTCCCGGCAGCGACGACGACGAGTCCGGCCAACACCCGGAGCAGGATGGACGAACGTGTTCGCTCCATATTCTGAGGGGCTCGTGCGGGGTTTACCTCTCGCGCCGCTGAGCATCCCGCGGCAACATAGCACGCACCCCGCCGGGGGGACAGGTGTTTCTCCCTGGCCCCCGCTTTACGGCGGTCCGGCACCCCTGTTATAATCCCCTCCGTTTCCGAGAGTTCCACGAACGGGACGAAAGGCGAGTCGATGGCCAGGAGAACACCGGTCGAGACCAGAACGGTCGACGAGCAACTCGAGATCATCCGTCGGGGTGTCGTAGAGATCATCCCCGAGGAAGATCTGCGGGCGAAGCTGGAGGCGTCGGTTCGCGCGGGCGAGCCGCTGGTGGTCAAGCAGGGCTTCGACCCCACCGCCCCCGACATCCACCTCGGGCACACGGTGGGCTTGCGCAAGCTCCGCCAGTTCCAGGATCTGGGACACGAGGTCGTCTTTCTCATCGGCGATTTCACGGGGATGATCGGCGACCCCAGCGGACGCAGCGAGACGCGCAAGCGCATGTCGCGCGAGCAGCTCCTGGAAAACGCCAAGACCTACACCGAACAGGCCTTCAAGATCCTGGACCCCAAGCAGACGCTCGTCGACTACAACAGCCGCTGGCTGGCCAAGCTCGAGTTCACGGACGTGCTCAAGCTGGCCGCGACCCAGACCGTCGCGCAGATGCTGGAGCGTGACGACTTCCAGAAGCGCTTTCGGGAGAACAGGCCGATCAGCCTGTTCGAGTTCGTCTATCCGCTGGCGCAGGGCTACGACTCGGTCGCGCTGAACGCCGACGTGGAGATCGGCGGGACGGATCAGACTTTCAACCTGCTCATGGCCCGCGACATTCAGCGCCAGTACGGGCAGGAGCCGCAGGTCATCCTCACGCTGCCGATCCTCGAGGGGACCGACGGCGTCGAGAAGATGAGCAAGTCGCTGGGCAACACCATCGGCATCACCGAGCCCCCCGAAGAGATCTTCGGCAAGACGATGAGCATCCCCGACGCGCTCATCTACAAGTACTTCGAACTGGTGAGCACGAGGACTGCGGAGGAGCTGCAGCGAATCGAGAAACGCCTGGGCGACTCCGCGACCAACCCCTCCCACCTCAAGCGCGAGCTCTCGCGCGACCTCGTGGCCCAGTTCCACGGCGAGGAGCAGGCCATAGCCGCCGAGCGCCACTTCGATCGCCTGTTCGTGCAGAAGGATAGGCCCGAGGAGACCGAGCGCCTCGAGCTCACCGCCGAGCCGGACGGGTTGTGGATCGTGCGTGCGCTCACACTCGCCGGGCTGTGCGAAAGCTCGTCGTCCGCGCGACGGATGATCGAACAGGGAGCGGTGCGCCTGGACGGCGAGCGGGTGGCGGACGTCGATCTGCGCATCGGGCCGCGCCCGGAGCCGTACGCGATCAAGGTCGGCAAGCGCCGCTTCGTCGACCTCGTGGTCAAGTGACGGACCGCCCGCTCATGCCCCTCGTCCGTCGCGCGTTGCCCTGGAAGAATCTCGCGCTCGGTGCGGCCACGCTGGCCGCGGTGCTCGTCCTCGCCGAAGGGATCCTGCGCACGACCCACCTGGCCGGGGCTCGCGTGGCCTGGACCGAGCCCGACACGCTGATCGGCTGGCGTTTCACGCCGGGGCGCCCCTACTGGTTCCACAAGGAGAACGACCACCCCGTAACCGGCCGCATCAACGCGAGGGGCTGGCGCGACCGCGAGCGCACGTTGGTCAAGGGGCCCGGCGTCTACCGCGTGGCCGTCGTCGGCGACAGCTACGTGGAGGCGTTCCAGGTGGAGCTCGACTCGACGTTCACCCAGATCGCCGAGCGCGCGCTCGCAGGGCGCGAGGATGTC
Source organism: Candidatus Krumholzibacteriia bacterium (assembly GCA_029863355.1). The sequence goes on along the minus strand of JAOTVO010000163.1, from coordinate 63 downwards.
GCCGTCGAGGTCCTCAACTTCGGCCGCTCCGGCATGACGCAGACCGAGGAGCTGCTCGTGCTG
>JAOTVO010000162.1 GCA_029863355.1 Candidatus Krumholzibacteriia bacterium | reverse complement strand
CGTCGCCCGGCGTCACGGCCGGAACCGCCGCCGACACCATCGTCTGCCCCTTCAACGACCTCGCCGCCGTCCGCGAAGCGTTCGCGCAGAGCGCCGGCCCCATCGCGTGCGTCATCGTCGAGCCGGTGGCCGGCAACATGGGCGTGGTCGCGCCCGCCCCGGGCTTCCTGGAGGGATTGCGGAAGATTTGCGACACGGGCGGCGCGCTCCTCGTGTTCGACGAGGTGATGACGGGCTTCCGCCTGGCGCGCGGGGGCGCGCAGGAACGCTTCGGCGTGCGGCCCGACCTGACCACGCTGGGCAAAGTGATCGGCGGCGGTCTTCCCGTCGGCGCCTACGGGGGCACGGCGCAGATCATGCAGTCGGTCTCGCCGACGGGTCGCGTCTACCAGGCGGGCACGCTCTCCGGCAATCCGCTCGCGATGGCCGCGGGCGCGGCCACCCTGGAGCGGCTCGCCGACCCCGAGGCCTACGACGCGCTGGAATCCCTGGGCTCGGCGCTGGACGACGCGCTGGCGCCGGCGCTAGCGCGCCACGCCGGGGCGGTGGGCTACGCGCGCGTCGGCTCCATGTTCACGCTGTTCTTCCGCGACGGGGCGCCCGGCGACTTCGCCGCGGCGGCGGAATGCGACACGGCGCGCTACGCGCGCTACTTCCACGCGGCGCTCGCGCGCGGCGTCTACCTGCCGCCTTCGCAGTTCGAGGCGTGCTTCATCTCGCTCGCGCACTCCCGGGAAGACATTGCCACCACGGCCGCCGTCCTGTCCGATGCCATCGACGCCGCCATCGCCGCAGCCTAGCCCGTCGCCGGGCGGCGGCGTGCTCGCCCGGCGCCAGGTGGACCTGGCACAGATCGCCGCCGTCGGCTTCGACCTGGACCATACGCTGGCCGAGTACGACGACGCGGCCGTCAACGCGCTGGCTTGCGCCGAGACCGTCGACCGCCTGGTGGACGCGGGGCACGAGCGCGCGCGCTTCGCCGCCGCCTACGACGACGCGGCGTTTCCACGCGGCCTCGTGTTCGACCTCTCGCGCGGCGCGCTCCTCAAGCTCGACGCGCACGGCCGCGTCCTGCGCGCGCGCCGCGCGGGCCGGTGGCTCACGCCGGCGCAGACCGCGCGCGTCTACCGCGGTGACAGTGACCGCCCCTGGCCCGGCGCGGACGCCGCACCCGCCCTGCTCTCGCCCTTCGACGCGCCGGCCGGCTATCTCTTCGAGGCCTTGGCCGCTCCCCCCACGCCGGCACCGGCGGCGCTCCCGCGGCTGCACGCGGAGGTGCGCGCCGCGCTAGATCGCACGCACGTCGCCGGCGCGTTCAAGCCCGCCGTGGCGCGCGACCTGGCCGCGTACGTGCGCCCGCTGTCGTTTCGCGTCGAGGCGCTCGCGCGCTGGCGCGCGGCGGGCAAGTCGCTCTTCGTGCTCACCAACTCCGACGCCGACTACACCGTGGCCGTGCTGGACCACCTGTTCCCCGGCGGCGCCTGGCGCGCGCTCTTCGACGTGGTCGTCGCCTCGGCGGGCAAGCCGGCGTTCTTTGCGCGCGGCGAGGGATGCGCGAGCGCCGGCGGGTGCCTCGTAACGGGAGGCGGCGCGGCGCACGTCGAGTCGCTGCTGGGCGCGCGGGGCGCGGCCGTCCTCTACGCGGGAGACAACCCCGAGGCCGACATGGACGGCGCGCAGCGGATGGGCTGGCGAACCGTCGCCGTGGCGCGAGAACGCGCCGAGGCCGCGCGCGACTCGGGTGTTGCTTCGTCCTGGGGCGACCCTTTGCTCGACGCGGGCCGCGCGACGTGGCTCGCCGCCCGACTCGCGCGCGCCGATCTCGTCTGTGCGCGCGCGGCGGACGTCGCCCTCCTCCAACCGGCCGCGCGCCTCGTCCCCGCGCGCGCGGGAGACGCCGCCGGGCTGGATTGGCCTTGACACTCGCCGACCCGTCGGCCAGAGTACTTCTGCTTTTTCCAGGGGGTTTTCGACGTGAACGACGAGAGATCCAGCGCGCTGCCCGCCGCGGCCGGAGCGCTCGCCCGCGCGCACGCGCCCGCCCGTGGCCTGGCGGCAAGGTTGGCCGTTTGCGCGGCGTTCGCCGCCCTCACGTTTGCTGGCGCGAACATCGTCATCCCCCTGCAGCCGGTTCCCATCACATTGCAGACGCTCTTCGTGCTGCTCGCCGGCGCGCTCGCCGGCCGCGCCTGGGGGGCGACGAGCCAGACGCTCTACGTCGGCGCCGGCGCTCTCGGCCTGCCCGTGTTCGCCGGCGGGCTTTCCGGCTGGGGTATCATCGCCGGTCCCACGGGCGGTTACCTGGTGGGCTTCGCCGTGGCGCCGCTCGTCGTGGGCGCGCTCATTCACCGGCGCGCTTCGACCCTCTGGCAGGGCGGCGTTTTCGTGCTGGGCACGGCGGTGATCTTCGCGCTGGGCCTCGCCCACCTGGCGCTGTTCTACACGCACGACCTGGGCGGGGCGCTGGCGGTCGGGTTGCTCCCCTTCGTTCCCGGTGCGGTCTTCAAGGTCGTCGCCGCTACTTCCATCTACCGGTCCTACGGCGCCCTGCGCGCTCGCCGCGCGGCCTAGCCGGGGCGCGGGCCGCGCGCACGCGTGGCACGCATCTTGCCCGCCGCGTCCCCGGATGCACTCTCCCCGCGTAAACGCCGTCTTCTTGGCTCCTGCAGCGCTCGCCGTCTGCACGCTGCTGCTTGCGTCCTGCCAGTGGATGCAGTCCGGGAGCGAAAGGGCTTCCACGGAGGCCAGCGAAGGCGATCGCGAGCAGCTGCGCAACAGCGTGCGCTCGCTCGAGCTCGACCTGGCCAAGCGGGACGCCGAACTCGAGCATGCCCGCGCGGTGAACGCGGCCCTGCGCGAGGAGCTCACCGCCACCCGCGCCGACCTCGAAATGGTCGAGCGCCACTTCATCAGCATCGAGCGGCGCTTGACCGGCGACGAGACCAAGGCCTCCGCCGTCTCCGCCATCGCCGAGGCGCAGCTGCTGCTCGAGCGCATGTCCGCGGATTCGACCGGCTGGACCAACGAGGAGGCGATCGCCGAGGCGCGCACCAAGCTCAGCTCCGCCGACGAGCTGGTCACCAAGGCCAACTACAACGCGGCCGCCTACTACGCGACGCGCGCGCTGCGCATCCTCAACCGTAGCGAACGCCGCCTGAGCGCCACCGCCGGCGAGGCCGACGCCGTCGTCGTGCAGGTCAAGTCGGCGAATGTGCGCGAGGGTCCCGCGTCGAGCTTCGCGGTGGTGGCACAGCTCCCCTACGGAACGGTGGTCGTGGCGCTCGAGCGACGCGACGACTGGTACCTGGTGCGTATGCAGGGGGGACTGTCGGGCTGGATCCACGGATCCCTCGTCCGCTGACCCCCTCCTCCCTCCTGCCGCGGCGGTCTCGCGCCGTTCTAAGTCAGCGCGAAGTGGACGCGGTTCTTGCCGTCGGCCTTGGAGCGGTAAAGGGCCTTGTCGGCCGCGTTGAAGAAGTCCCGCCGGTTGCCACGGAACACCGACACGCCGATGCTCGCCGTGATACGCAGTGCGATGTCCGTATCCGGCACGGTGAAGCGCGCCGCGGCGACGGACTCGCGCAGCTTCTCGCATACGCTCTCCACGCCGGCGCGATCGGTATCGGGCAGGAGAATGGCGAACTCCTCGCCCCCGTAGCGCGCCACGATGTCCGTCTCGCGCATCGTCTCCTTGAGCAGGTGCGCCACCGCTTGCAGGAGGAGGTCGCCGACGGAGTGGCCGAACTGGTCGTTGACGCGCTTGAAATCGTCGAGATCGACTAGCACCAGGGCCAGATCGCCCTGGTAGAGGTCGACGCGCGACAGCTCCGTGTTGAGCAGGTTCCAGAAGTGGCGGTGGTTGAACAGGCTGGTCAGCCCGTCGGTGATGGACAGCTCCTCGAGCCGGACGTTCATCCCCTCCAGCTCGTCGGTTTTCGTCTGCAGCATCTTGTTCTTGTACTGCAGCTCGGCCTGCGTGAGCGCTATCTTCTGAGCCATTTCGTTGAACGTGTCGATCATGAAGGCGACTTCGTCCTGGCCGGACACGGGGATCTTCACGCCCACCAAGCCCTCGTTGATGCGCCGCGCGCCGACGGAGAGGTCGTGGATCGGCCGCAGGATGGAATGGGCGACGCGAATCCCGGCGAGGACGGCGAACCCGCCGAGCACGAGGACGGCCACCCAGATGCGGCGCTGCGCGCCCAGCACCGGCGCCATCGCGTCGCGGTAGTCCTCGTCGTAGACGAGCCACCAGCCGAATTCGGCCAGGTGCACCTTGCTGTGAAAGACGCGCCGGCCCTCGTGGTTCTCGCGCGTCTCCACGGAGAGCGCGCCGGTCTGGCGCGTGGGCACCTGCATGGCCACGGTTCCCACCACGTCGTCGAGGGTGCCGCGCGGGCGGGTGAGAAACCGTCCTTGATCGTCGAGCAGATAGAGGTCGCCGCTGGTGCCGACCGCCACCTCGCCCAGGAGCGAGGCGAGCTCGGAGAGGTCGAGGCGCGCCGTCATCCACACCTTCTGGCTCTCGTCGATGTCGACCGACACCAGGATCCACTGGTGGGCGCTGGAGTGGTCGTCGGCGAAGCGCACCGGCGTGGTCCGGGACGCGACGGTGGGATCGTCGAGGAAGCGCACGGCGTCGCCGACCTCGAACCCCTCCCCCACCGCCCCCGCGACGACGTCTCCGTTTCGAGTGAGCACGCACAGCCGGCTGAACACGGGGAACTTTTCGTGCACCAGCAGGAGGTACTTCTCCACTTCGGCGAGCGCGCGCGTGCGCCGCTCGCCCTGGCCCCCGAGCACCCGCGCCAGGTTGGAGCGGAAGACGCTGGACTCGCCCAGACCCTCCAGGTCGCGGTACTGGCGCTCGTACCAGATCTTCACGCGCGATTGCGTGTTGGCGAGGGTCGAGGGAAACTTCTCGCTGGTGCGCTCGGTCAGGAACGCGCGCGTGCCGCGCGTGGTGGCGAGCCCGACGACAAACGACGTCGCCACGACGCTGGCAACGACCAGAGCGATGATCTTCCCCGAGAAGCTCTCGCGAAAGCGCTTCAGTGGCTGACGGATCATGGTGTGTCAGAAATTCGTTGCATGGCAACGATATGCAAGAACGGTACACATCGAAGCGGGGGGGGCGCGCCGCGGCCCGGAAATATTTGCCGGGCCCTCCCCCACCCCGCTGGACCGGGCGGGGCGGGCGTGCTAGGATCGCTTGGCCGCGCGCCCGAGGCGCGCCCGCCCCTTTTCCATGCCCGCCCACATTTCGATGCCGAGGAGACGACGATGGAGACACTGACCGCCCGGTTGGCCCGGTTCACCCACGACCTAACCTGGAACGACATCCCCGACGACGCCCGGCTCGCCGCCAAGCGCTTCCTCTTCGACAGCGTGGGCTGCGCCCTGGGGGGCCTCAAACAGGAGGATCCCGCGCTCTACACGCGGGTGCTCGACTTCCTCGGCGGCAATCCCCACGCGACCGTCATCGGCACCGGCCAGAAGCGCTCGCTCGTCCAGGCCGCGCTGGTCAACAGCCTGTTGATTCGAGTGATGGACTACAACGACATCTACTGGATGCAGGACCCCTCCCACCCCAGCGACATCATCCCCGCCGCGCTATCCACCGGGGAATACCTGGGCAGGTCGGGCGCCGACGTGCTCACCGGCGTCGTCATCGCCTACGAGATCGAGATGCGCCTGTGCGAGTTCGCCGTCCCCGGCATCCGCGAGCGCGGATGGCACCACGCAACCCTCACCCAGTTCGCCTCGCCCTTCACCGCGGGCAAGCTCCTCGGCCTCTCAGTCGAGCAACTCGTCAGCGCCGCCGGCATCGCCGGTTCGGCCCACTGCACGACCGGATCGGTCACCGCGGGCAAGCTCACCATGATGAAGAACACGGTCGATCCCCTCGCCACCGCCGCCGGCGTGGAGGCCGCGCTCTTGGCGCGCGAGGGCTACACCGGTCCCGAGCACGCCCTCGACGGCAAGGAAAGCCTCATGCACGTGCTCGGCGAGGGTTGGGACACGGAGAAGCTGGTGGACCGCCTCGGCGAGACCTTCCGCATCACCCGGTGCGGCATGAAGGCCTATCCCACCGAGGCGCTCACCCATGCACCCATCACCGCGCTCTTGAACCTCATCCGCAAGCACGACATCCGTCCCGACGATATCAGGGCCGTGCGCGTCAAGACCATCGCGCGGGCAGCCGATATCCTCTCCGACCCCTCCAAGTACGACCCCCAGACCAA
>JAOTVO010000161.1 GCA_029863355.1 Candidatus Krumholzibacteriia bacterium | reverse complement strand
GGGAGAGGAGGCGATCGTCATCGCGGGTCAGGACCACCTCCAGGCCCAGCTCGTCCTCGAACCGCCGCTTCATCTCGCGCGCCAGGGCCAGCGTGACGTCCTTCTCCAGCAGGCCGGAGGGGCTGGCCTTGCCGTGGTCCTGGCCACCGTGTCCGGGGTCGATGCAGACCTTCTCGATGCGCAGCGAGCGCCGCTCCGCGGTGCTCTCGTCGACGATCTCCACGACTTCCTGGCCCTCGAACTCGGGTTCCGGTATCTCCGGGAGGTCGCCTTTCTCGAGCACGAGCACCACCTGGTGCGGCGACTCGTTGCGGTCGATGCGCACTCGCCGCACCGAGCGCGCTACGTCGAAGTACAGATAGGCGTCGCGCTCGCTCTGCTCCGCGCGCACGCCTTCGATAAGACCCCGCCGCTCGCGCAGGGCGACCGTGCGCGGATCCACGCGGCCGCCGTAGAGCTTGAGCCGCACCAGGCCCGGCGTGTTGGCGTCCATGTGGTAGAGAAGCGGCTCGGTCAGGTCGATCGTCGCCGTGGTGCGATTGGCCGCCGCGCCGAACGTGATGCCGCCCACGTTGTAGCCCACGCCCTCGACGCGCAGCGTGCGCGAGCCCTCTTCCCAGATGAACACACGGGGCGTGTATTGCGAGGCCACCTCGAGGACGAACTCCATGGGGATCATGACGAAACCGGCGTCGTAGCGGATGGGCGCGCGCAGGAGAACGGGCTCGCCATCCACGACGACCACGCGTGTGTCCACGGTGAGGACGAAGCGCGAGCGTCCCACGCCCAGCACCGCCTTGCGGCTGGAGGCGTTCCAGAACTGTGTGGCACGGAGCAGGCGGGCGACGTCGCTCGCGCGCAAGAAGCGCACCTGGCCCTCGTCGCTCAGGTGGTAGACGGATACGTCCTCCGCAGCCCGTCCGTCGTCGTAGGCCACGCGGATCCGCTCCTGCGCAAGTGCGGGCGCGAGGGACGAGCACAGGAGTGCGGCCCCGATGATGAGCTTGCGCGGGCGGATGATCATGACCTCGCTTCCGGCGCGCCGGCGCCGGCCTGTGAAGATACCAGAACGAAACCGCATCCCGGAAGCGGTGTTTGCGCAAGCGCCCTCATCGCTTGTGCTTGAGCGAGTGCTTGAGCGCGCGCTCGACCTCGCGCTTGCCCTCGCGGTCGGCGATGTCGCGGCGCTTGTCGAAGGCCTTCTTGCCGCGCCCCACGGCGAGCTCGACCTTGGCCTTGCCCCGGTCGTTGAAATAGAGCCGCAGCACGACCAGCGTTAGCCCCTTCTCCTGGACCTTTCCCACCAGCCGGCGGATCTCGGGGCGGTTGAGCAGCAGCTTACGCTCGCGCCGCGGATCGAGCGTGCGGTCGCTGGTGTGCGAATACGGGCTGATGTGCAGGCCGGTGAGGATCACCTCGCCGTCTCGGATGTGCGCGTACGCGTCGGCCAGGTTGGCGCGCCCCTCGCGCAACGACTTGACCTCCGTGCCACGCAGCGCGATGCCCGCCTCGATCGTCTCGAGGATCGCGTAGAGGTGACGGGCCTTGCGGTTCTGCACGATCGGCTTCATGGCAGCGCCAGCGTAGTCCTCCCACCCCCCGGTTGCAAGGGTCAATCCTCAAACAAGTTACGGTATAGCATCAACAATAAGTGTATATCTAATAAATGATCCAAGCTGTTCTTGTAATCCATCTGGCAACATCTGGTTACAAGCGCTTTTCCACAACGGACGGCGGAGGCCCCGTCCGGAGGCCATGGCTGGGGGCTTACACCCATTCGCGACTGTAAATTATTGTGATACATATAGATACGCAGTACGTGAGCGCCGCCACCGACCGCGAACGCAGTTGACTTCGGCATGCCGATTCTCTATCCTGCTACACGCGAGGTCGGCGAGAGTTCTTTTCTTGGCTTTGGGCTTTCGTCGTCCTCTTTGCTGCCAACACGCTTGCTGCAGCGGTTTTCGTGGGCCGAAGTGGTGGAATTGGTAGACGCGCTGCGTTCAGGGCGCAGTGAGGGTAACCTCGTGGGGGTTCGAATCCCCCCTTCGGCACCACTCGAATCGCGGCGGTAGGTGCTAAGCCCTTCGGCCCCGCACTCGTCGGGGCCGAAGGGTCTTTTTTTTGTGCGCGGCAACGGGCAGGCGTGCGAGTTGAGGTTGCCGGGGGCCGCGCGGTTGGCGGAGAATGGACGCCATGCGCATCGCCGCACTATCCATCGCGCGCGTCGTGCTCGTCGCCGCGCTGCTCGTCGCCGCCGTCTCGGGCTGCTCGACCTCGCGCATGGCGGTGGGCGCGATGGTGCCCGTCCTCGAGAACGCGCGCGACGTCGCGCTCGCCTCCGAGGACGTGCGCACCTTTCGCGACGCCGCGCCCTCCAACCTGTTCCTGCTCGAAGGCCTGATCGCCACCGACCCCGGCAACGAGAAGCTGCGCGTCGACGCCGCCATGCTCTACTTCAGCTACGCCTTCGCGTTCATCGAGGACGGGGATCCCGGCTACGCCTCGCTCCTCTACCGCAAGGGTTTCGAGCACGGGCGCGCCGCGCTCCTGCGCAACAAGAAGCTCCCGCGCGACTGGGACGTTCCCTTCCAGGAATTCGCCGGCGGCCTGGCGCACCTGCGCGGGCGCGACGTGCCCGCGGGGGCGTGGGCGGCCGCCAACTGGGCGCAGTTCATCAGCCTGCACCTGGATTCGACGGCGGTCCTGCGCGACATCCCCAAGGTTACCGCGCTGCTCGAGCGTGTGGCGGCCCTGGACGGCACCTACTTCGAGGGGCTTCCCTACATTATGATCGGGAGCCTGCACGCCTTTCGCCCCCCCATGATGGGCGGCGATCCCGAGGCGTCGCGCGAGAACTTCGAACGGGCGTTCGCGGCGTCGGCGAACGGTTTCCTGCTCGGGCGCTACCTCCACGCCCGCTTCTACCTGTACCGCATCCAGGACGGGGAAGCCTTCGCCGCGGCGCTGGAGGACGTCATCGCCACGCCCGACCGCGCGGGCGACCCCTACCGCATGCTCAACCTCATCGCCAGAGAGAAGGCGGCGAGACTCTTGGGAGACATCGATGACCTGTTCTGAACGCACCGCTCGCCGCGCACGCCTGCTCGCCGCCGGCGTCCTGGCGGCGGCGCTGGTGGCTCCCTCGGCCGACGCGCACGCCGGCAAACGCCCAGACAAGCAGATCAAGTTCGCCACGCTCGCCCCCGACGGCAGCACCTGGATGAAGACCATGCGCGCCATCGACGGCGAGGTGCGCCGCCGCACCGAGGGGCGGCTCGGGTTCAAGTTCTACCCCGGGGGCGTCCAGGGCGACGAAAAGGACGTGCTGCGCAAGATCCGCATCGGCCAGCTCCACGGCGGCGGCTTCACCGGCAACGGCCTGGGCAGCATCGTGTCCGAGACGCGCGTCCTCGAGCTGCCCTTCCTCTTCGAGGATCTCGAGGAGCTCGACCACGTGCGCGAAGCGCTCGCCGGGTATTTCGACAGCGCCTTCGACGAACAGGGCTACGTGCTTCTGGGGTGGACGGACGTGGGCTTCATCTACATCCTCTCCCAGGAGCCGATCCACGGGCCCGAAGACATGAACCGGCAGAAGATGTGGGTGTGGTCGGGCGATCCCCTGGCGGAGATGTTCTTCAAGGCGTTCGACATCTCGCCCATTCCCATATCCGCGCCCGACGTGCTCACCTCGCTGCAGACGGGCGTGATCGAGGCGGTCTACTCGTCCCCGCTCGCGTGCGTAGCGCTGCAGTGGTACACGCGCGTGCGCTACATGACGGACGTACCCTTGACGCACGGCCTCGGAGCGGCCGTGGTCACCAGGAAGGCGCTCGAGGGCGTTAGCGATGCGGACGTCCAGATCCTCCGCGACGTGGCGGCTCCGCAGCTGCGACGCCTCAGCCTGAAGACGCGCGAACAGAACGTGGAGGCGCTTTCCGAGATCCAGAAGGAAGGCGTGGAGATCGTGACGGTCGAGAAGGCGGTACGCGACGAGTTCTTCCGGCGCGGGCGCGCCGCGTGGTCCGACGGCGTGGGCACGCTCTACTCGCAGGAGCTGCTCGACCGCGTGCGCGCGCTCCTCGCCGCATACCGCGGTAACCCCTGACGGTGGCCGCCCCCGCAGGGCGGCGCGCACGTGGCCCATTCTCCGACCACATACGTCCTGATCGCACTCGCGATCGCCGCCATGGCCGTCGCGCGGGCGCGGCTCGACGGTTCGCGGCGTGCGCGCCGCGTCTATGACGCTTTCGGCGCGCTCGAGGTGAGCGCCGTCGTGGCGCTCTTGGCGGCGCTCGTCGGCATCGGGTTCCTGCAGATCGTGCTGCGCAACGTCGCCCACCGCGGGCTGCTGTGGGCCGACCCCCTCATGCGCCACGCCGTCCTCTGGATCGGCGCCCTGGGCGCGTCGCTCGCGACCTCGCGCCTGCGCCATATCAACATCGACGTCTTCACGCGCCTCCTGCCCGCGGCCCTGCGCCCGGCGCGCCGCGCGCTCGTCTACGGCGCCACCGCGGTGGCCGCCTTCATGCTCGGGGTGGCCGCGCTGCGACTCGTCGCCAGCGAGCGCGCATACGGCGAGATCGCCTTCCTCGGCATCGCCACCTGGCAGCTCCAGGCCGTGCTCCCCTTCGCGTTCTTCCTGGTGGCGTACCGCTCGATCGTCAACCTCATCCGGGGCCGCGAGCCGGACCCGGTGCGCGAAGGGCTCGAGCCGTGATCTGGCTCTTCTTCATCGCGCTCGTTCTGCTCGCGCTCTTCGGGATGCCGCTCTTCGCCGTGCTGGGCGCCATCGCGCTCGTCGCGTTCCACGGCGCCGGCATCGACATCTCGTCGGTGGCAGTGGCCATGTACACGCTGGCGGGATCGCCGCTCCTCGTGGCCATCCCACTCTTTACCTTCGCCGGCTACCTCTTCGCGCACAGCAGGGCGCCCGACCGCCTCGTGCGCGTCTCGCGCGCGCTCTTCCCCGGCGGCCTCGCCGTGGTCGCACTCGTGGCCTGCGCCATTTTCACCGCCTTCACCGGCGCGTCCGGCGTCACCATCATCGCCATGGGCGGGCTGCTGCTGCCCGCGCTCGAGAAGAGCGGCTACGACCGCCGCTTCAACCTCGGCCTGCTCACCGCCTCCGGGAGCCTCGGGCTGCTATTCCCCCCCAGCCTGCCGCTCATTCTGTACGGCTACGTGGCGGCGGTGAGCGTGGACGACCTCTTCCTCGCCGGGCTCCTGCCCGGCACGCTGCTCGTGGTCGTGCTGTCGATCTACGCCGTCCACCGCGGCCGGCGGGCGGGCGTGCGCGCACAGCGGCCGAGCCTGCGCGAGGTGCTCGCGGCCGTGCGCGGCGCCGCGTGGGAGATCCCGCTGCCGTTCGTGGTGCTCGGGGGCATCTACTCGGGGACCATCACCGTGATGGAGGCCGCCGCCATCACCGCCGTCTACGCGCTCGTCGTCGAGGTGTTCGTCTACCGCGACATTCCCGTGCGCCGCCTCGGCGCGATCACGCGCGAGAGCATGATGCTCGTGGGCGGGATCCTCATCATCCTCGCCTGCGCGCTCGGGCTCACCAACTACCTCATCGACGCCGAGGTCCCCATGCAGATCCTCGAGTGGATGCAGGGCTACGTGACCAGCAAGTACACCTTCTTGCTCATTCTCAACATCTTCCTCCTCGTCGTCGGCTGCCTCATGGACATCTTCTCCGCGCTGATCGTGGTGGTACCCCTCATCGTGCCCGTGGCCCTCGGCTTCGGCGTGGACCCCGTCCATCTCGGCATCGTGTTCCTCACCAACCTCGAAATCGGCTACCTCACGCCCCCCGTGGGCCTGAACCTGTTCATCTCTTCCTATCGCTTCGGCGAGCCCGTGATCTCGCTCTACCGCGCCAGCATCCCCTTCCTCCTGCTTCTGCTGGCGGCCCTGCTCGTGATCACATACTTCCCCGCCCTGAGCCTCTTCCTCGTCCGACTCGCCGGCGGCTAGCGGGCGCCGACCCGAGTAGTTGCGCACGCGCCCCGCCGGCGTTATAATGCGGGCTCATACGGGCACTCCCGAAACTCGCCCGTTTACCCTTTCAAACCAAGGCAAACGCACATAAGGAGTGACAAAGATGAGCGTACTCGTCGCCCAGCAGGCACCCGATTTCACCGCTCCGGCCGTCATGCCTGACGGCACCATCAAGGAAGATTTCAAGCTCTCCAGCCTCAAGGGCAAACCGATCGTGCTGTTCTTCTGGCCCTTCGACTTGTAGTTCGTG
>JAOTVO010000160.1 GCA_029863355.1 Candidatus Krumholzibacteriia bacterium | reverse complement strand
TTCTCCATTGAGGGGCCGGCAGAGGTAGACGAGCGCCGCGCGGAGGAGACGGTCGAGACGGACAACGGGTCCATTCGCACGTTCAACACGGATCGTTTCCGCGTGCCCACGTTCGTCCGCAAGCAGATCGACTGACACCCAAGGGGGACCGGTGTCGTTCTGGACGCGCCTTTTCAAAGGGACGGCGGGAGAGAATTACGAAAAGGGCATCCGTCTCTTCAACGAGGGTAAGTACGACGAGGCCGCCGCGATACTCGAGGCCGTGATCGCGGAGTCCCGCAGCCGGGGCAGTCCCATAGCCAAGCTGGGCGCCTTCTACGCGGCCGAGGCGCACGCCAAGCTGGGAATCGCCCACTTCTTGCGCGGCCAGCTGGCCGACGCGCGCCGCCATTTGGAGGCGGCGCTGCTTGAGAACCCGCACTACCCCGATTTGTTTTACTACCTGGGCGTCGTGCGCCACCACGAAGGCGACCTCGCGCGCGCCGTCGAGGACCTCGAACGCGCCGCCGAGCTGAACCCCGAGTATGCGGAGGCGATCTGTTACCTGGGCATCGCGTTGCACGACGCCGGGTACTTCGAGCGCGCCAACGAAGCCTTCGGCCGTGCCCTCAAGCTGGCGCGCGGGGCGCAAACCCCGTTGAGCCGCGTGATCGTCGAGAAACTCGACGCCCGGTCCTTCGACCTTCCCGTCCTCCAGGAGCTGCGCCAGCTCGTGGTCGACAATTCGGGCTACGAGGCCTCCGTCAAGGAGGGCACGAACGCGTTCAACCGGGGCGACTTTGCGGAGGCGGCGCGTCTCTTCGCCGAGGCGGCGGAGCATCAGCCGGGCTACCCGGACCTGCAATGCCGGCTCGGGGTGGCGCTACTGGAAGCGGGTCGGCCGGAGGCGGCCGTCGAAGCGCTGCGGCGCGCCGTGGACATCAACCCCGACTACGTGGAGGCGCTCTACTACCTGGGCGTGGCCCTGTTCTACCTCGGTCGCTACACGGAGAGCCGCGAGGAGATCGAGCGCGCGGTCGGGCTCAACCCGACGTTCGCGGACCTCCAGTGCCATCACGGCATCGTCCTGATGACGCTGGGCCAGTTCGAGGACGCCGGCGCGGCGCTGGAGCGGGCGCTGGCCATCTCGCCGGCCTACGCCAAAGCGCGCTACCTGCTGGGACTCTCCCGCTACGCGGTGGGCGACGCGGCCGCGGCGGCGAGCGCCCTGCGCGAGTCGCTCGAGCTCAAGCCGGACCTCTTTGCGGCGGTCATGGACACGGGACTCTGCCAGATGGCGACCGGGGACTGGGCGGGTGCGGGCCGGAGCTTCGAGCGCGTGCTGGAGGGGGCGGAGGGCGGCGAAGGAAGGGCGGACGCGCTGTGCATGCTCGGCGCGTCGCTGCTCGAGTCGGGGCAGATCCCCGCTGCGTGCGAGCGACTGGAGGAGGCGCTCCGTATCAACCCCACCTACACGGAGGCGCAGAAGCGGCTCGCGTTGGCATACTTCCGCTCCGGTGACGTCGCTCGCGCGGAGCAGACGATCCGCGGGGCCGTCGAGCTCCATCAGGACTATCCCGATCTGCACAAGATCCTGGGCGACATCCTCATGGGCAAGGGCGAGTTCGAGGCGGCCAAGGAGGCGTACCGCGACAGCCTCACGATCCACCCCGGATATGCGGATGCCGTCTTCGGGATGGTGGTGGCGTTGCGCCGAGCGGGTCGCGGGCGAGAGGCGGACGAGGCGCTACGCGAGCATATCGAGCGGCACCCCACTGACCTCATGGCGCGCACGCTGCTGACCGTGGAGAAGATGAAGCTGCCCGACGCCTAGGGGGAAAAAAAGAAGAAGGGTTCCCCCTGGGAAACGTCGCCGACACTTCTTGGAACGAGGATACAGGAAGAGGAATTAGTTGTCCCAGAACCGACCGAGCAACGATTTCCGGAGAACCCTTCTATCCGGGAGTCTACTCACGTTTCGAGGGCTGTCAATCCATCCCTGGCCCGAGCGGGCATCGAATGTCGCGGGTGTTGAGCGAAGCATCCTGTGCGATCGGCTTTACGCACATCGCCTGAAGCCCATGCTTAGATGAACGAAGCGAAGGCCCGGACGAATGGCAGTTACGGCGGTAAGCCGGTTCGGGCCGGGCGAGGCCCATGGACCGCCGCGGGTCGATCGGCTAGAATGGCTCCCGAACCCGATGGCGCGAAGAGGGACGGTGTGGCACCAGGTCGGCGGGAAAAGCGTGAGAAGACACTCGAGGACCTCTGCCAGTTCGTGCGCGGCGTCGGGCCGGCTAAGGGCGAACGCCTGCGCCAGATGGGCGTGGTCAACGTCAACGACCTCCTCACCCACTACCCCCGCCGTTACTACGACCGCCGCCACCTGACGCCCATCGCTCACCTGCAACCGGGCGTGGACGAGACCGTGGTGGGGCGGGTCCTCTCGGCGACGCTGGGCCGGCCGCGCGGCCGGCGGGCGATGGTCACCGCGGCGGTCGGCGACGACACCGGCGTCGTTCAGATCGTCTGGTTCAACCAACCCTACCTCCTGCGCCATCTCAAGCCGGGGACGGAGATCGTCGCCAGCGGAGCGCTGCGCTACTACCGCGGGCAGCGCCAGCTCGCCAACCCGGAGTTCGAGATCGTGGGGGACGACCTCGACCAGGAGTTGCTCTCCGGGGGGCGCATCGTCCCCGTGTACCGTCTCACCCAGGGCGTCAGCCAGCGGTTCCTGCGCTCCCTGGTGCGGCGCGTGCTGGACGAGTACCGCGACACGGTTACAGAAAACCTGCCGGGGGCCGCGACCCGGGGCCTGCGGATCCCTTCGCGCTACGAGGCCATCTCCCAGATGCACTTCCCGGGCGACGAAGCGGCAGGCGCCGCGGCCAGGGAGCGCCTGAAGCTCGAGGAGTTGTTCTACATGCAACTCCTGCTCTCTCTGCTGCGGCGGCATCGGGGCCGCGAGTCGACGCGCCCGCGACTGGGTCCGCCCGGCGAGCTGGAGCGGCGCTACCTCGAAGGGATGCCCTTCGAACTCACCGCCGCTCAGCGCCGCGTGCTGGACGAGATCCGCGCCGACATGGGTTCCAAAGGCGGCATGAACCGGTTGCTCCAGGGCGACGTGGGCTCGGGGAAGACCGTGGTGGCGGGGGCGGCGCTCCTGGCGGCCGCGACGTCCGGCGCGCAGGCCGCCATGATGGTGCCCACCGAGATCCTGGCCATGCAGCACCACCGGGCGCTGGCTCCCCATTTCGAGCGGCTCGGCGTGACCTGCGCGCTGCTCATCGGTTCGATGAAGGCCGCGGACAAGCGCGCCGTCCACGAGCGAATCGCGCGGGGATCGGTGCAGATCGTCATCGGCACGCACGCCCTGATCCAGTCCGAGGTGCGTTTTCGTGACCTCGCCGTGGCGGTGATCGACGAGCAGCATCGCTTCGGCGTGCGCCAGCGCGCCGCGCTGATGCGCGATGGGCGCGCCCCGCACATGCTCGTCATGACGGCGACCCCCATCCCGCGCACGCTCGCGCTCACCGCCTACGCCGACCTCGACCTTTCCGTGATCGACGAGATGCCGGCCAGCCGCGCGCCCGTGCGAACCCGTATCGTGGAGCCGCCCAAGCGCGAGGCGATGTACGCCTACATCCGCGAGCAGCAGGCGTGCGGCGAGCAGGCGTACCTGCTCTACCCGGTGATCGAGGAGACGGAGAAGCAGGATCTCGAGGCGGCCGAGGGAGCGTATGAGGAGCTTTCGCGCGGCGCCTTGCGCGGCGTGCCGCTGGCCATGCTGCACGGGCGGATGCCGCTCGCGGACAAGGAGCGCGTGATGCGCGCCTTTGCGGCGGGAGACTTGCGCGTGCTGGTGACGACGACCGTGGTCGAGGTCGGCGTGCACGTCCCGCGGGCGACCATCATGGTCGTGCACCATCCCGAGCGGTTCGGACTCTCCCAACTCCATCAGCTCCGCGGTCGCGTCGGGCGCGGAGGCGTGGAGGGCTACTGCTTCCTGGTGACGGGGGAGAGCGTGGCTCCCGACGCCCTCGCGCGGCTGCGCGTGCTGGTGCAGGAAGCGGACGGTTTTCGTATTGCCGAAGAGGATCTGCGTCTGCGAGGACCGGGCGAGTTCCTCGGCGTGCGCCAGCACGGCGTTCCGGGCTTCAAGCTGGCCAATCCCCTGGGCGACCGCGCGCTCGTGGAGAGGGCGGCGACGGCGGTGCGCGCGCTGCTCGAGGCGGACCCCATGCTGACCTCGCCGGAGGGCCGCCGGTGCCGGCACTACCTCCGGGCGCTGGTGTCGGACGACATCGCCCTGGTGGCGCTGGCCTGAGGGGCCTTGGCGTGATAGTTGCTGGGTTAGCCGCCCGTCAGCGCGAGGTCCCCTTCATTGTTGCGGAATCGCCGCGGCGCGTGCCATTTTGCACCTACGCGAGGGCCGGTCGGTCCAAAGCGGCGTCGCGCGAAAGCGCAAGGTGGTGACGGAAAAGATGATCATCCAGTGTCAGGGATGCGCAGCCAAGTACTTCCTCCCCGAGGACAAGGTTCCGCCGGAACCGCTCAAGGTGAAGTGCCCCAAGTGCCAAGCGGTCTTCACGTTGATGCCGCGTCCGGAGCCCGTACACGCGGCTGCGGCCGCGCCGGCCGCCGACGCGCCGGCGGCGCAGCCTGCCGCCGCGCCCACTTCGGATGCGCTCCCGCGGCTGGAGACAGCCCCGCGCTACGAGGCGCCGGAGCCCGGGCGGGCCAAGCCGCGCAAGGCCGAGGCGCCGGCGCCAGCGGCCAAGCCGCGCAAGGCCGAGGTGGAGGCCCCGGCGACCAAGCCGGGCAAGGCACAGGCCAAGGGGCCGGCCTCGAAGCGGCGCAAAGGGCGCAGCCCGGAGGAACGCGCGAAGCGCTTGGCGCGCGTGCTCGTCTCCGATATCCTCTGGTACAACCGTGAGAAGCGCGACCAGGCGCTGGAGGACGGCACCCTGATGACCGCCCTCGGCGAAGACATCAAGAAATCCTGGGAGCTCTACAAGGAAAAGGTGGGGGCAGAGGTTGCCAACTCGACGAACCACTTCAAGGAAGCGCTGAACGAGATCCTGGCCGATGGCCAACAGGTCTTCTGATCCCGACGCAACCGAGCGTCGCCGCGCCGTGTTCGCCGGCCGGCGCGACGCGCCCCTCATGATGGTCGCGCCCGACGCGGACTTCCTCGCGCGCGTTCGCGCCGAGTGCGAACACCTCCCCGAGCCCAACGCCCAACATCGATCCATCGCGGAGCTCATCGCTGCGCTCGGGCAGTTCGACCGCATCCAGCTCGCCTTCGTCCTGCTCGTCGAACGCTCGGGCGACGCCATCGACATCCCCGCGCTGCGCGCCTTGCGCCTGGAGTTTCCGCAGGTCGTGATCGTGGCGCTGCTGGAGGCGTGCGACCAGCGCTGCTCGCTGCGCCTGCAATCGATCGGCGTCCACGGGATCCTGCTCCCTCCGTTCGGCGCCGTGGACGTGCGCCGGGAGCTCGCCGGCGCCCTCCCCAACGTGCCCCAGTTCAAGCGAAACACGGACCTCATGCGGCGCGCGCAGGCGCGGCTAGACTTCCTCATACCGAGCGACCTCTCCTACGTTCTCGGCATCAACCACGAGCTCTCACTGCTCCTCAAGGAGTTCGACTTCCCGCCCCAGGAGACGCGCGTGAACATCCCGTTGGCCTGCGACGAGGCGATCACCAACGCCATCGTGCACGGCAACGGCTCGGACCCGGCGAAGCGCGTGAACGTCCAGATCTACGTGAGCCATTCGCGCTTTCGCATGCGCGTGATAGATCAGGGGCCGGGTTTCGACGTGGAGGCGGTGGCGGATCCACGAGCGGGGGAGAATGTGATGAAGGGATCGGGGCGCGGCGTGTTTCTGATGCGCAGCATCATGGACAGCGTCGTCTACAAGGAGGGTGGGCGCGTGCTGGAGATCGAGAAGCTCAACCCCGGCGCCCGCAGCGGCCCCGAGGCGTGAGCGCCGCCGCGAATTACTCCTGCCACTTCTCGCGCGCCAGTCTCTCGAGCATGTCGTCGATCGAGCTCCAGATGCGGGCGTTCTGATCCGGCTCGAACAGGGCCTTCTTGACGCGACCGTACTCGTCGCGCTTGACGAAGCGAATGGACTTGAGGGCATCCATGGGGATGAGGATGTCCTTGCAGGTCTTGACCTCGAGGGGGCGCTTGTCCAGGTCGGCGCGCGGGTTGTTGTCCGGGTGCATGCCCAGCCCCCAGCCGTGTGCCACCATGCTGCAGATGAGGGCGCGGAACGTGTTCTGCCCCTGCACCGTGTCCAGGTC
>JAOTVO010000159.1 GCA_029863355.1 Candidatus Krumholzibacteriia bacterium | reverse complement strand
TCGCGAAGATCATCGAGGCGCCCAGCCCCTGCAGCACCCGGAAGACGATCACCGCCATGCCCGTCGTCGAGACGGCGATCCCCACCGACGCGGCCGTAAAGAGCACCACGCCCCCCATGTAGATGCGCTTGCGACCGTAGATGTCCCCCAGGCGGCCGAAGGGGATGGTGAGGGTGGCCGCCGCGAGCAGGAAGGCCGTGTTGACCCAGCCCAGCAGGACCGCGCTCAGGCCCAGGTCGCGACCGATCGAGGGCAGGGCCACGTTCACCGACGAGCCCATGAACGGACCCAGGAACGAGGCCAGCGTCGCGACCAAAAGCGCCGCGCGCTGCGTCGTGCGGTCGAACGCGCCCGGGGGATCGTTCAGGGTACTACCTCCGCCTCCAGGAGCCCGCGAAGGGCGTTCCCGACGAAGACGCGCGAGGCGCGAAAGAGGTCGTCTCTCGTCAGCACCCGCTCCCGACATTCGCCCGAGCGCAAGAGCCGCGCCCGGAGCGTGCCCGGCAGAAGACCGCAGGAAACCGGCGGCGTGCACAACGTGCCATCGATCTCCACGAAGACGTTCGATCGCGCGCCCTCCGTGACCTCACCCCGCTCGTTCATGAAGATTGCGTCCCAGAACCCCCGCGCCCGCGCCTCCACGAGCGCCGCGTCATAACCCAATCGCGGCGACGTCTTGTGCCCGCGCAGCGCCGCGCGCGAATCCGCTATCGCGTCCGCGAGCATCACCCGTACCGGCGAGGATGCCACCACCTCCAACGGCATATCCTCCATATTCACTTCCCCATCCGCGCGCAAGGTAAGACGAAGCCTGAAGGTTCCCGAACCCAACCACCGCGCCGACTCGCGGCACGCCGCCCGCACCCTCGACACCCGACACCCAAAACCCAACTCAGCCGCCGAGCGCGAGAGCCGCGAGAGATGATCTCCCAGGTGCCGCACGCGGCCGTTCTCCACCCGCATCGTCTCGACCAGGCGCAACTCCGGAGCGGCGCCCGAAAGAAACGCCGCCTTCAGGCGACACTCCTCGTACTCCGCCGCCGCATCCGAATCGATCACCACACCGCTTCCCACCCCCATCTCGCCCCGTCCCGAGCCATCCACAGTAATGGTACGAATGCCCACGCTAAACCGCGCCCGCCCATTGGGCGCGATGTACCCGATGGCACCCGTGTAGACTCCCCGCGGCGACGTCTCTATTTCAGAGATTAGCCGCATCGTCGCAACCTTCGGCGCGCCCGTCACCGACGCGCACGGGAAAGTCGCGCGCAGCACCTCCAGCCAGGACACCCCCGCGTGCAGCCGCGCGTGCACCGTCGACGTCATCTGATGCACCGTCTCGTACCGTTCGACCCGAAGCAGATCCTCCGCCGTGACCGACCCCGTCTCCGCCACACGCCCCAGGTCGTTCCGCACCATATCCACGATCATGACATTCTCCGCGCGGTTCTTCTCGTCCGCGCCCAACCACCGCACCTGCTCCGCATCCGCCCGCCGCGACCCACCCCGCACCGCCGTCCCCTTCATCGGCCGCATCCACACCCGCCGCCCGTCCCTCGCCAAGAACAGCTCCGGCGACAGTGACACGATCGTCCGCTCGCCGTCGCTGAGACACGCCCCGTACGACACCCGCTGCCGCTCGCGCAGCCCCAGATACAGCGCCTCCGGTGTTCCCTCCAGCTTGAACCCATAGCGCATCGTGTAGTTCACCTGATACGTCTCCCCCGCCCGAATCGCCTCGTGAATGCACCCTACCGTCCCACCGTACGCCTCTGCCGAGGCGTCCAGCACCAGGTCCCGCAACCCGAACGGCGCCGCCTCCACACTTTGCAGCGGCCCATTCACCCGCCGCGGCCCCTCGAATACCCCCATCCACGCCAGCATCGTCCCCTCCCGAACCGCCACAGCCAGGTCCGCCAGGCTCGGCTCCAGCAACAAGCCCAGCTCGTAGCTCAGGTATCCCGCCAGCCATCGTCCCGCGTGCAGCTGCTCCTCGATCTCATCGAAAAACCGCCCCACGTCATCACCTGCCCGCAGCGCCAAACACGCGACCGGCTCCTCGAACAGCATCGTCCGCCGATCACTCCGCCCCTTCCGCGTGCTCTCCAGCAACACATAGGGGACACGCGCACCCCCAACCGCCGCGCGTTCTCCGAACGCGCGCCCGAGCTCAACGGCGCTCGTAAGCACCGCACCAGGCAATGTCAGCGTCGATGACATGGAAAGATAACTACGTCGTCAGGTAAGTAGTTGGTGCCGGAGGCTGGACTCGAACCAGCACGGGACTAAGCGCCCCAGCGGATTTTAAGTCCGCTGCGTCTGCCATTCCGCCACTCCGGCCATCGTCTTCTGCCTAGTTCACGATGGCTGACTTCAGCCGGGAGTACGATAGCACGATCCTTGTCGCTCGCGAAGGCCCGGACAACCGGCCTACTGCGGCCACAGCGGGATGTCCGATAGGCCGCACCCGCCGCAGAACTCGCGCCAGCGGTTCTCGTCGATGGCGCCGCCGGCCAGTCCATACATGACATACGCCGGGTCGACTACGTGCAAGTCCCGCGTGAAGCAGATGCCCTCGGCCGGGTCGGCGTGAAATTCCCATCCGGCATCGCGCATCCCCAACGAGAGCGCCGACGTCAAAGCCCAGACCAGGCCCCCTAGACGGGCGTCTTCCGGCAGCGACCCTCCATCGGCACGAACGACCTTCGGGCCGAACTCGCCGAATCTCGCGAACACATCCGGAATCGTCACCGCGGTCAGTCCCATGAATAAGGAGGCGTTCGCCGCCTGCATCTGCTTCCAGCGGTGAACGTAGACCTTCTCACCGACGTCCTCCCAGGAGATCTCCTTCAAGCTCGCGAGGCTCTCCGGCGTCACGAACATCCCGAGCAGCAGGCGCTCGACCTGGCGAACTTCACCCAGGAGCGAGAGCGCTGACCTCGCGTCCTCGGCCTCACCGCCGGAGAGCTTCTCGAGCGCCGCGATGCGCTCTGCGAGTGCCGGGTGCGTGTCGTACGGGTCGGCGCGCCCCTCCTTCATCTCTTTCTCGACGGCCTCCGTCACCGCCTGCGACGTCCCCTTCGCGCCGATAAGGCGCGCGTAGCCTTCCGCGATCGCCGGGCGGTAGCCCGTGCTGAGCACGGGGACGACGAACTGGTCCCAGTAGTAGCGAAAGCTGCCCGCGTGCCCGTGGATGCGCTTCAGCGCCTCGATCAGCGGCCGGGCACCCACCGTCCGCGCCGCGAAGGCATCGGCCGTGTATTCTTGCTGCCGCGACACCGCCCGCGTGATGCGCATGAATACCGTCCCGTACCACTGGAACGGCTGCTGCAGAAGCGACGAGCGCGCCCCGCCCAGGTTCGCCAACGTCCGGCCGATTGCGGCGTGCGTCCTGTAAATCCACGGGCCCAGGCGCGTATCGCCGCCGTAGTAGTGTCCGAACTCGTGGGCGATCACGGCCTCGAGCTGCGAGACGCTGAGAAGCTGCATGAGCGGCAACCCGATCGCCATGACACGACGACCGCCGAAACCCATCGCCCCTCCACGATTGGCCACCCACGCGTCCACCTCGGGCAACAGGTACATGTCACCGGGCATCTGCTCGTCGGACTTCCTTGCCAGCGCCTTCAGGCGTGCGAACAGTTCCGGACAGTTCCGGGTGGTGTTCATGGGTCAGCTTCGGCCAGGGTGGGTCGAAGCGCTCCGGCCTGGGGATGATCGACACGAGGATCGTCACGGCACCGATGCCGGCGACGATCACGAAATAGATGTACCCGGCTTTGAAGCGGATCTGCACGTAGATCGACAGTAGCAAGGCGGCGACGATCACCAGCGCGAGAAGGTAGAACCCCACCATCAGGACGAGCGCCATCACCGCCCGCGCGGCGATCGAGGAACTTCTCGACATGATCCGTCCTCCTCACCGGCCCGCGTTCAACCGCGAAAACGATAGCACAGACACCGTGCATAGAAAAGGTGCAGTACGCCGACAGCCTGGCCGCTATAATGGCCTTTACTCGGGCTTCCTGGATACCCGGGTTTCTAATGATGCGTGCTCGGCTTTTTGCGACGGTGTTACTGACGGTCGTGGCCGCCGCCGGTGCCAAGGCCAAGGAAGACACCACATCCACTCGGAAGAGGAGTGGATACGTATTCATTCCCGCCCTCTACTACACACCCGAGACGGAGTCGGCGGGCGGGGCAGTCGTTATGTTTTACTTCCGTCCCAAGAGCAGCCCCGACGACGTCAAACCTTCCACAATTACGCCTACGCTGATCTTCACGCAACGCGAACAGGTGATCGTCGACCTCGGAGCAAGCATCTACTTCGACGACGGCCGCTACTGGCTTACCGCGGGTGTCAGCTTTCAAAGGTACCCCGACAAGTTCTGGGGTATCGGCCCCGACACCAACGAGGAGGCCGAGGAGGACTTCACGCCAAGGACCTTCGCGGTGGGCGGAACGCTGCGGCGATCGTTGCGAGAGGGATTGAGCGTCGGTGCGTCGTACGAGTTTAGCAACGATGAAATCACGGAGGTGCAAGAGGACGGCGATCTCGCCACTGGGATGGTAGACGGAAGCGCCGGGGCGGTCGTGTCCGGCGTCGGCCTTGCCGTTAGCTGGGACACGCGCGACAACACGTTCTACGCCACCCGTGGCAGCTTTCATCAAGCGTCGGTGCGATGGTTCGGGTCGGCGCTGGGCAGCGACTATGATTACGTCGCGTTCAACGCCGACGTGCGTAAGTACGTCGCTCTCGGCCCGCGTACGGTACTCGCGCTGCAAGGGGTTTACGCCGGCGTCGACGGCACCGCCCCGTTTCGACTGCTACCGCAGTTCGGCGGCCCATCGTTAGTGCGCGGATACTGGGCGGGACGCTATCGCGACAACCACACCGCTGTGGGACAGGTCGATCTGCGCGTAAAAATAGGCTGGCACGTCGGCGCGATCGCATTCGGCTCCGTAGGCAACGTCGCGCCCAGACTGGACGCATTTCGCTCCGAGACCATTCGCGCCACGGGTGGATTCGGAGTGCGGTATTTCTTCAATGAAACCGAAGGCGTGAGTGCGCGCGCCGACTTCGCCTTTGGCGGAAACGCCATGGGTCCCTACATCTACATAAACGAGGCCTTCTAAGCTCCGGCATTCCCGACGAGAGCACGAAACCCTATGAACACGGATCGCGCGCTCCTCTATGCAGGTGCTTTTCTCCGTTCGACGGCGACGGGCATGTGCGGGGTGCTGCTGGCGCTCTATCTAGCCGCGTTGGGGTTTTCGGCTGGGAAGATCGGGTTCCTCGTTGCCATAGGGCTGGGGAGTGGCGCCCTGGCGACGGTGGTGGTGAGCCGGGTGGCGGACCGCTTGGGGCGGCGGCGCTTGCTGGTGGCGATCGGTTTGCTGACGGCGGCCGGGGGCGTGGGGCTGGCGCTGGGGCAGTCCTTCATGGCTCTGGCGGCGGCTTCTTTCGTGGGCATGATCAATGGGATGGGGCGGGAGCGAGGGGCGGCGGTGGCGCTGGAGCAGGCGATCTTTCCGCAGACGACGGATGATGCGGGGCGGACGCGCGCGTTCGCGTGGTACAACGCTTCTCTAGATGGCGGTCACGCGGTGGGTGCGCTCTTGGGTGCGCTCCCGGCGCTTCTGGTGCGGTGGTTCACGCTGGACACGTTGGCCTCGTACCGGTGGACGCTGATGGTCTTCGCGGCGCTCGCCCTTCTCACGGCCGTGATCCCACTGGCACTCTCGTCGCGGGTGGAATCGACGGCGCGGACGGCTCGGCCGGGGCTGTCGCGTGAGTCGCGCCGGCGGGTCTCGCGGATCGCAGCCCTGTTCGCGCTGGACAGCTTGGGCGGCGGCTTCCTGGTGAGCGCGCTCTTGTCGTACTGGTTCTTCAAGCGCTTCGGCGTGGGCGTGGAGTGGATTGCTCCCCTCTTCTTCGCCGCCCGGGTGGCGAACACGGTCTCGTACTTCGGCGCGGTGCGGCTGGCGCGTCGGATCGGGCTGGTCAATACGATGGTCTTCACGCACATCCCGTCGAGTCTGCTTTTGGTGGCGGTGACGTTCGCGCCGACTTTCTGGCTGGCGGTGGTGCTCTTTCTGGTGCGCGAGCTGTTGGTGGAGATGGACGTCCCGACGCGACAGTCGTACGTGATGGCCATCGTGCGGCCGGAGGAGCGCATGGCGGCCTCGGGGGTAACGACGGTGGTGCGCAGCGCGGGATGGGCCATCGCCCCGGTTATGGCGGGCCCGCTGATGGGCGCCCTGGCGCTCTCGGTCCCGCTCTACGTCGGCGCGGGCCTGAAGATCGTCTACGACGGGCTTCTCTACCGGGGGTT
>JAOTVO010000158.1 GCA_029863355.1 Candidatus Krumholzibacteriia bacterium | reverse complement strand
GGGACGAGGGCGTGAAGAAGTTCGCCTGGTCGCTCGCCCAGGCCCTCGCCGCCGAGCACGAGGTGCGCGCCGTCAACGTGGATCGCAGCGACGTGGGCGACGGCGGGGGCGCGGTGCGCGTGCCGGGGACGCGGACGTTCATGCACCCGCGGCTGCGCGCGGCGGTGCGCGGCTTCCACCCCGACGCCGTCGTCTACGTCGCCGCGCCGTCGGCCACGGCGGGGAGCTTCGTGCGCGCCTTCGCGCTGCGGCGCCACGCGCCGCGCGCGGCGCTGGCCATGGTGGCGCTGATCCCGCGGCACCACCGCGCGCTCACCGCGGCGTTTCTGCGCGGCGCGGCCCCGGACGTCGTGCTGGTGCCTTCCTACCGGTCGCTCCTGCACCTGAGCGACCTGGCCGTCCCCGCCGCACTCCTGCCCGTGGGCGTGGACACCGGTGTGTTCCGCCCCGCGCAGCCGGGCGAGAAGCGCGCGCTCCGCGCGCGGCACGGCGTGAGCGAGGACGCCACCGTCTACCTCCACGTCGGACACCTGCGTCCCAAGCGCAACCTCGGCGCGCTCGCCGCACTGGCGAGCGAAGAGGGCGCGCAGCTCCTGGTGGTCGGGAGCACGAGCACGCCCGAGGACGGCGCGGTGCGCGCCCAGCTCGAGGCGGCGGGCGCGCGCGTGATCCGCGAGGTCGTTCCCGTCGAGGAGCTGCATCGCCTCGCCGATTGCTACGTCTTCCCCGTGATCGACAGCGAGGGGTGCGTGGAGATGCCGCTCTCGGTGCTGGAGGCGCTGGCGAGCGGGGTGCCCGTGCTGGCCCGGCCCTTCGGCGGGCTGCGCGACTTCCTGCCGCCGGGAGAGGACGTGCACTACTTCGAAGACGAGACCGAGCTGGTGGCCCACGCGCGCGCGCTGCGCGCGGGGGGCGCGCCGCTCGTGCGCGACATGGCCGCGTTCGCCTGGCCCGCCGTGGCCCGCCGGTTGTTGTCGGCGCTGGAGGGACCGTGCCCAGATCCCCGCTAGAGATCGCGGCGCGCCTGGCGCACCCGTGGGCGCCGGCCGCGCTGAGCGACTTCACGCCCGACGAGCTGCGCGCGGCGGGCGAGCTGCTCGCGCGCCAGAAAGTATCGTTCCTCGCGTTGCGCCGCGCCCACGGCGAGGCGGTGATGGACACGCCGCTGCG
Organism: Candidatus Krumholzibacteriia bacterium; assembly: GCA_029863355.1. Next base: position 5,181 of record JAOTVO010000158.1, on the reverse strand, counting down.
CGCGTTCGTGGAGAAGGACGCGGCGCACTTCCGCGCCCAGCGCGACGCGTACGAGCACGTCCGCTCGAGGCTCGAGGAGGACGGCGTGCGCGCGATGCTCTTCAAGTCGGCCGGCCTCTACCCGTCCTTTCATTATCTCTCTGACAACCTGGACGTGCTCGTCCCGCGCGGCGGCGCCGCGGCGGCGCGACGGCGGCTGGAGGAGCTGGGCTACGTGGAGCTCGTCAACGTCGAGGAGCCGGGGAAGTTCCTCTTCCGGCGCTTCCCCGGCGACGGCTCGAGCTTCGCCTTCCACCTGCACGAAGTGGTGGGCTGGGGCGTGCCCTTCGTCGACGACGGTCCGCTCTGGGATAACGCGCGCCGCGCGGACGACGACCCCGACATCCTCGTGCCCGCGCCGGCGCAGGCGCTGCTCGTCACGCTGGCCCACTGGTTCTACGAGGACAAGGCGCTGTCGCTGGGCAACCTGATCCTGACGGCGGGCGCGCTGCGCGCGCTCGAGGGACGGCTGGCCGCGCTCGCCGCGCTGGCCGCCGCGCGCGGCTGGGAAGAGGGGTTCTGGGGCGCGATCGCCGTGGCCGGCGGGGCCTGGGGGCGGCTGGTGGGGGAGCCGCTCCTCTCGGTCGAGCGCGCGCGCGAGCTGGCGGAGGGACTCGGGCGCTCGGCGTTCATGCGAGGACTGGTGCCGAAGGCGCGCGCGGCAGCAGACCTCGCGGCCGTGGTTCCGTTCGCGGCCAACAAGGTGGCCTACTACCGCAAGGTACTGCGCGACCCCGGCCGCGGCGCCGGGCGCCGGCTCGCCGACGTGGTGGCGACACTCCTGTGGGCGGTGCGCTGGAAGCTGCACATCCGCTCGCAGCGTCCGCTCCTCGTCTCGGTGAGCGGGTGCGACGGCTCGGGCAAGTCGCTGCAGGTCGCGCGCCTGCGCGAGGCGTTCGAGACGTGCGACGTGCGCGTGCGCGTGGTGTGGGCGCGGGGCGTGTCCTCCCGGCTCGCCGCGCCCCTGATGAAGCTGGGCGCGCGCGTACTGGGCGGCCGGAGCCGAGTCGCCGAGGGTGCGGCCGCGAAGGGCGGACAAGAGGCGCGCTTCGCGCGGCGGCAGGCGGCGCTACGGGGTCCCCTGGCCCGCGCGGTCTTCTCCTGGGTCTACGCCCTCGACCTGGCGTGGCCGTGGTGCGTCAAGCCGCGGCTCCTGATGCTCGCGGGCAACGTGGTGATCTGCGACCGCTACGTGCCCGACGCGCTGGTGGATTATGCGCTCTTCACGGGAACGGATGCCTCCCGTCCGCCGCTCGCACTGCGTGCGCTCGCGCGCCTGGCGCCGCGGCCGCGCGTGCGCGCGCTGTTCGACGTGACGCCGGAGGAGGCGCTCAGGCGCAAGCCCGAAGAGGGCGGCGCGGCGCACCTGGAGGCGGCGCGCGCGGCGTTCCTCGCGTTGGCGCCGCGCCTGCGCCTCGACGTGCACGACGCGCGCGCGAGCGCCGAGGAGGTGCAGGAGCGGCTGGCGCGCGAGAGCCTGCGCGCGTTCTACGCGCGCTACTGGACGCTCGTGAACGCGCTCCTCTGGTCGGTTCCGCAGCAGCTGAACCCGCGTCCGCGGGAGGCGCGCGCGTGAGGGTGCTCGTCTTCACCAACATGTATCCCTGCGCGGACGCGCCGTTCTACGGCTCTTTCGTGAGCGACGAGGTGGGCGCGCTGCGCGCGCGGGGCGTCGAAGCCGACGTCTACTTCGTCAACGGCCGCGCCGACAAGCTCGCCTACTTGGCCATGCCCGCGGGCTTCGCCGCGCGCATGCGCAGGGCGCGCTACGACGTCGTGCACGTCCACCACTCCTTCTGCGGTCTGGTGGCGACGATGCAGCGGCGCGTCCCCGTCGTGTGGACGTTCCACGAGGGCGAGATCAGCAGGGGCGGCGCGGCCGCGGCGCGGGGCGACCGCCCCGTGAAACGCCTGGCCTACTCGCGCCGCCTCAAGCGCTTCGTGGCGCGGCGCGCGGACGCAGTGATCGTGGTGGCCGCGCACCTGGCCGCGCCGCTCGGTCGCGCCGACGCCATCCACCTGCCCAGCGGCATCGACACGACGGGCTTCGCCCCCATGGACGCAGCCGAGGCCAAGCGCCGCCTCGGCTTCGACCCCGCCAGACGCTACGTGCTCTTTCCCTCGACGCCGGCCCGCCCCGAGAAGCGCTTCGACCTGGCGCGCGCCGCCGTCGACGCGTACCGGGCGGCGGCGGGCGGGGCGGGCGACGACGTCGCGCTCGTTTGCCTGGAGGACGTTCCCCACGAGGACGTGCCGCTCTACATGAACGCCTCGGAGCTGCTTCTCATGACGTCGGCCTTCGAGGCCTCGCCGGTGACCATTCGCGAGGCCCTGTCCTGCAACGTGCCCGTGGTGAGCACGGACGTCGGCGACGCCAAGATCGTGCTCGACGGCATCGAGGGGTGTTATATTGTCGAACCGGATCCGGCGCGCATCGCCGAAGCGCTGGGGCGGGCACTCGCCGGCGCGCGGCGCGTCGCATCGCGCGAGCGCATGGCGGCGTTCTCGCTCGAACAGACGGCGGGACGGCTCGTCGAGATCTACCGGGAGATCATGGAGAGACGGCAGCGATGAGTGGAAGCGCGGCGGGCAAGGGCAGCGTCTGCATCGTGCGCCACAGCTTCTACCCCTTCGAGCTCAACGTAAAGCGCGAGGCGGAAGCACTCCTCGAGGACGGCTTCTCCGTCCACGTGGTGTGCCTGCGCGGCGAGGGCGAGGCGGCGCGCGAGGTCGTCGACGGCGTGGAGGTGCACCGCATGCCCGTCGGCCACCGGCGCGGGAAGATCTCCCGCTACCTCATCGAGTACAACGCCTTCTACGCGCTGGCCAAGCTCCGGCTGATCGCGCTGCACCTGCGCCACCGCTTCCGCGCCATCCAGGTGAACACCATGCCCGACTACCTCGTGTTCTCCACGCTGCTGCCACGCTTGCTGGGCGCGAAGATCGTGCTGCACATGCACGAGCCCATGCCGGAGCTCTTCGCGACCATGTTCCCGCCCCGCAAGGCGCGCCTGCTCCTTCCCCTCATCCGCCTGTCCGAGCGGCTGAGCCTGCGCTACGCCCACGGCGCGCTGACGGTGACGCGCGAGATGCGCGACAATTTCGGCCTCCGCGGCGCCGACGTCAACAAGATCACGGTGATCGTCAACGTCCCCGACGACCGCTCCTTCCGCCTCGATCGCTACGAAGAGGCGCACGCGCGCCTTGCCGCGCGCAAGCGCGAAGAGCGCCGCCGGGGCGCCTTCCGCGTCCTCACGCACGGCGCGGTGGAGGAGCGCTACGGGCAGGACCTGGTCGTGCGCGCCGTGGCCCAGCTCCGCAAGGAGATCCCGGGCATCGAGTTCCGCTTCATGGGGGGCGGCAGCCACGTCGACGAGGTGGTGCGGCTGGCGCGGGAGCTGGGCGTGGAGGACCGCGTTCACTTCCTGGGCTTCGTGCCCTTCGAGACCATGGTCGAGGAGATCCTCGCCGCCGACGTGACGGTGGTGCCGATGAAGGCCAACCCCTACTCGGTACTGGTGCACACGAACAAGATGTACGAGTACGTCGCGCTGCAACGCCCCGTGGTGGCCTCGCGCCTGGCCAGCGTGGCCTCCTACTTCCCGGACGACTCCCTGGTCTACTTCACCCCGGGCGACGCCGCCGACCTGGCCCGCGCCATCCGCCACGTCTACGCGCACCCCGAAGAGACCGCCGCGCGCATCGACGCCGCCACCGCGGTCTACGAGACCTACCGCTGGTCCCGCGAACGCAAGAAGTACCTGGGCGTGTACCACGCGCTGCTCGGTGAGTGAGCGTGGGCTCAGCGTCGAGGGGTCGACGCGATATCACGAGCGCGCGCTCTGGTGTTTCCATGGCGAGAGCGAGTGCTTGAGCGGAGACCCCTCGACGCCGAGCCCCATAGGAGCGAGGCCCCCGTCGCGGGGTGTGTGCCGCCGCGCGAGGGCCTCGGGTTCGACCACCGGAGGTCGAGTCGTGAATTCGTGTCTACTGCGGCTGCGCGGTCGCGCCGGAGAGGCTGATGGTGAAGCTCTGCAAGCCTTCGCCGCCCGTGGGGTCGGTGACTCGCACCAGGACCTCGTAGTCCCGCGTCCCCGCCGCGCGCTCGGGCAGCTCCCAGTCGATCAGGCCCGAAGTAGAGACGCGCATGCCCTGGGGTGCCTTGACCAGCTGGTAGCTGAGGCTGGAGACGTCGGGCCCTTCGACGGCCAGCTGGTAGACGTAGCGCCGGTCGGGCGTGAACGAGTTCGGCGGCGATGACGTGATCTGCGGCGCGTTGCTGCCGAGCGTGATGGAGTCGGTCTTGTAGGGAAACGTGGGGTCGTCCCCGTCGGTGGCGATGATTTCCGCTTGGAACTCGTCCCCCTGCTCGAAAGCCTCCACGGCTAGCACGGGCTTGTTCAGTCCGCTGATCTCGCGGCCGTTTCGATACCACTTGTAGGTGAAGCGCAGCCGGTCCTCGTCCGGGTCGACGGCGTCGACGCGCGTGTAGATCACGTCCGTGGGATCGGTGCGCAGCGCGACGGAGGCCGATGTGATCGAGGGCGGCGAGTTGAGGATGTGCACGGGCGTGGTCACCACGGGTGTCTCCAGCGCGTCGGGACCGAGCAGATTGACCTCTGCGTGGACGCGGTCACCCTTGTGGGTGTGCTTGGCGTCCAGCCGGGGGCCGGCCACCACGGGGATCTCCATGTCGTTGCGGAACCAGCGCACGGATAGATAGGCGTACTCCTCGCGCGACGCGGCGATCATCTTGAGCTGCAGGGCGCTCGTCGTGTACGCCGTCTTCGGGTAGATCTCCGACGACTGAACCTTGGCCTGGAGCGTGCTCTGGTCCAGCAGGAAGGCGTCGTCGAAGTCCGGCTTGTTCGTGAACGAGTACACGCCGAAGGTGATGACGCCGAGCACCAGCAGGACCAACCCGAATTTCATTACCACGGTCGTTGCCTCCTCGAAGCGGCCGCGAGCAGGCGCCCGCGCGGGGCCCCTGCTCGCCAGTTACGTTGTGTGCGCGGCCTCGGCCTACTGCGGCGCGTCCGCGGGTAGCTCTCCAGCCTCGAGTTTGCCGGAGGAGCGACCCTCGCGGACCACGATCATCGTCGCGCGCATCACGCCGCGTTCGATCACGCCGGACACGAACAC
>JAOTVO010000157.1 GCA_029863355.1 Candidatus Krumholzibacteriia bacterium | reverse complement strand
AAGGTGAAGGTGCTCGTCGGCGGTGCGCCCGTCACCGAGAGCTTTGCGGCGGAGATCGGCGCCGACGGCTATGCCGACGACGCCATTTCCGCCGTCCATGTCGCCCGCAAGCTGATCAGCGCAGCGGAGTAGGGAGATTCGGAGATGCCCAGCGAACGTCCTGCGATCGAGCCCATCGTGACATCCTACAAGCTGCGCTTCCTGGACGACGCCCAGCTCGACAGCCTGCGGGAAGCCACCTTCGACATCCTCGAAAATGTGGGCGTGCGCTTCCACTCCGAGAAAGCCCTGGCGATCTTCGCCGAGCACGGCGCGCGGGTCGATCGCGACTCCCAGATCGTAAAGATTCCGCGCGATCTGGTCCTCAAGGCGATGGCGAGCGTGCCGCGCCACTTCACCCTGGGCGCGCGCGATGCGGCGCTGGATCTGCCGCTGAAGGATGGCGTCACCTACTTCACCAACGATGGCTGCGGCCACAAGGTCGTCGATTTCGAGACCGGCGAGCAGCGCGCTTCGACCAAGGCCGACGTCGCCATGATGGCGCGAATCAACGATTACCTGCCCTCCATGGCCATGAGCTGGACGATCGTCAGCGCGCAGGACTGCGGCGCGACCGCGTCGCTCCACGAGGTGGATGCCACCTGGCGGAACAACGCCAAGCACTACCAGAGCGTGACGATGATGGGAGAGCGGCTCTGCCGGTACGGGGTCGAGATGGCGACCGCGCTGCGGGGCAGCGCGGAGGAGGTGCGGCGCCGTCCGCCGCTGTCGATCATCGCGTGCACCATCGCGCCGCTGGTGCAGGACAAGGAGGCGATCGAGGGAGCCCTGGTGATGGCCGAGGCGGGCTTGCCGGTCCTCGTCATGTCGATGCCCACCCTGGGCACCACGGCGCCCGCCACCTACGCGGGAGCCCTGGCCGTCGGAGACGCAGAGGTGATCAGCGCCACCGTGCTGCTGCAGCTCGCCAGCCCCGGCGCGCGCGTATTCCACTGCATCCTTCACGCATGGGCGGATCCGCGCACTGCGGCCTACGTCGGCTATCCGCTGAATTGCCGCGCCCGCTACGCGCCGGTGGAGATCGCCCACCACTGGGGCATGCCCTCCCTGGGCGGCGCCTTCGGCACCGACAGCCCCGAGGTGGCGAGCTGGCAGGCAGCGGCCGAGGTCGCCACCGATCCCCTGCTGGTGGGTCTGGCGGGCGCCGAGATCGTCACCGGAATCGGCTTGCGAGATACCTATACCCTGCTCTATCCCGAGGCCATCATCCTCGACGACGATGTCTACAATCAGGCGCGCTACGCCCTGCTCGGCATGGAGGTCAGCCCCGAGACCCTGGCCCTCGACGTGATCGCCAAGGTCCAGCCCGGGGGACACTTCCTCGCGCAGAAACACACCCGCACGCACATGCGCAGCGCGATGGTGCGCAGCGCCTCGCAGCAGCTGGACGAGAAGGGCAAGTACAGGGATGCGGTGGCCTATGCACGCGAAAAGGTGGCCTGGATCCTGAAGAATCATCACCCGGAGCCGCCGTCGGCCGAGGTGCAGAAGGAGCTCGACCGGATCCTGGCGGCTGCCGATCGAGAGCTGATCGAGAAAGCCTGATCTCGCCGGCGGAACACGCGCTTCTCGCACCCGCGAGAAGCGCGGCTTCGATCTCCGGAGCGGCGCTCAGAGATTCACGTGCACCACCCGCGCCGGCGGAAACCCGTTGAACGAGGTGGCGGAGGCGCAGCTGTAGGCGCCGATGTTCTCCGCATAGACCAGGTCGTCGATCTCCAGCAGCGGCAGCTCTTCGGAGTGCGAAATCGTGTCCAGGCCGTCGCAGGTCTGTCCGAACACGGTACAGATTTCCGTCTCGCCCTGCTTGAAAGCCCGTACGTGATACTGGCAGTGGTCGAAGATGATGCCGCTGAACGTGTGGTATGCGCTGTCGTCGATGTAATAGCAGCGCTTTCCGTTCCTCACGGCTTTGCCAATGACGCGCGCCACCGACATGGCCGCCGTGGCCACCAGGAATCGACCCGGCTCGGCGAGGATGTGCATTTCCGCGGGGAACAGCCGTTCGAGCTCGGCGTTGATCTTCCGGGCCAGGTCCTCGAAGGGCTTGACGTGCCGATCGTACGGCACCGGAAATCCTCCGCCGATATCGATGATCTTCATCTCGTGGCCGCGCGACTTGGCTTCCTGCATCACCGCGGCGGCGAGATTCAACGCCTGCACGAAGTTCTCGAAGTTCGTGCACTGGCTGCCCACGTGAAAGCTGAGCCCTTCCACCTCCAGATCCAGACGCCCGGCCGCGAGGATGAGGTCCACCGCCTCGCCCGGATCGCAGCCAAACTTCGAGGAGAGCTCCACCATGGAGCCCGTGTTCGGCACCTGCAGACGCAGCACGAGCCCGGCGTGGGGCGCGTAGTGGTGGATCTTCTCGAGCTCGCTGGGATTGTCGTACGTCACCAGCGGCTTGTACTGATCGAGCGCGAGAAGGGTTTCTTTGGGCTTGATCGGATTGGCGTAGATGATCTTGTCCCAGATGAAGTCCTGCTGCTCCGCTGCCGGTAGATGCTTGATGTTCTCGTACACCCGCATGAACTCCGGCATCGACGCGACGTCGAAACCGGCGCCGGCCCGATACAGCGTGCGCACGATCTCCGGCTCCGGGTTGGCCTTCAGCGCGTAATAGACCTGCACCTTGGGCAGGTGCTTCTTGAACGCGGCGTAGTTCTGGCGAATGACGTCGTGATCGACCACCAGAACGGGCGTCCCGTGCTTGTGGGCGATGTCCGGAAGCTGGTTCACTTCCATGGCCAGGAACCGATCCTTCTCCCCCCGACTTTACCGAGCCAATCATCCCTCAAACGAGGCCGCGTCTGCCAGAGCGGTCCCCGCGGAGGGGTCGGCGGCGGAGCCGCGGGCGCGGGGCAGGCGCCGCCGAGCGGAAACATCTCCCGCCAAGTCGGTTGGATTGCTCGGGATTGGCTGGCGGCGCAGGGCCGAGCCCGCGGCCGTCGCGGTCACGCCTGCTGCGCAGCCCGGCTTCGATTGCGGTACAGCGACGCGTCGACCGCCGCGCGCATGGCGGCCTCGTCGAGGCCGCCGCCCAGGAATTCGTTCACCGTACGGCAGACCGTCGCCGGGTCCTCGATGGCCGCCCGGTAGTGGACCTCGATCAGCTCGAAGTTCGGACGCTTCTTGCAGAGCAGACGCGTGCGCACGATGTCGTTGCGATACGCCTCCTTCAGCGCCTCCGCGTCGGCCGAGGTGTCGCCCTGGTCGAGCCGCGCGATCATCTTCTCCTGGCTGGCGATCACCTCGTCGAGGTCGCGGCGCATGAAGATCACGCGATAGTCGTTGTCGTCGGGGAGATCCTTGATCAGGAACGAGATCGCCTTGACGGCCTTGCCGCGCCCTTCGCGCAGGTAGGACTTGTCCGTCTCCTTCTCGAGATGCTTGATCCGCTCGAGCTCGAAGTAGCCCTTCGGGTTGTCGATGTCGGCGCTGCGCTCGTGATCGCTCCAGATGGCGACGCCCCCGGCCTCGAGCATCTTCATCATCATCGACGTACCCGAGCGCGGCAGACCGCTCACCACGATGAGGGGCTCCCCCTGGCTCGCGCGGGAGAGCTTGCGGCGCAGCACGTCGAGCACGATCAGGGTCCCCCCTCCTAGATGGTGACGCCGAAGAGGCCCTTCACGGCGAAGCCTGCCACGAGCGACCAGACCAGCACCCACAACACGATGCCGAGCTCGCCGGCGGGCAGCGGGCCCAGGGCGCGCGAATGCACGCCGAGCTCCATGGAGAGCAGCGGACCGTTGCCCGGCAGCGCGAGCTCCCCCGGATACAGAATGGCCTCCAGGCCGCGCAGCCGCTTGAGCGGCACCTTGCGCGCCCCGCCCCCGACCGCCCAGCCCTTCTCGAAGACCGCGTCGCCCACCTTCACGGAGAGCACGTGATCGCCCGGCGCATCCGCGCGCAGCCGCCAGAACACCTGTTGGTCGGCGGTCTGCACCGGTGGCGCGTCCAGCGAGACACCCTCGGGCAACGTCAGCGCGACATCGCGCGACGCAACGCCCGCATCGGGATCGAGCCGCACGTGCAGCAGCTCGACGGCGCCCGGCGGCGTGGGGTCGTAGGCGTAGTTCGCGACGAGCTGCGCCAGGATCACCACGAAGGGCCCGAGCATCACGGCCATCGGGAGCATGTGGTTGCCCAGGTAGACGACGTTCTTCGCGAGAATCACCCCCGTGGACGCGAGCACCTGCACGATGTCGTGGCTGAAGAGCCGGATTTCGAGCAGCCGCATGCTGATCTGGCTCTTGACCCTCGCCAGCGCCTTCTGGTTCGAGACCACCTTGTAGACGAGGATCGCCAGGACCCCCATCAGCGCGGGCCAGACCAGCAGATCGAAGGCGGGGTGCTCGTGACCGAAGGGCGCGAGCAGCACGTCGAAGATCGCGCTCGAGATGTGGTTGAAGCTCTGCATGAAGAACGCGTTCGCTTACGAGATGTAGCCGAGGCCCTTGAGGCGATCCCGGATGTCGTCGTCCGAGCCCGCGTCCTCGAAGTGGAGCATCTCCTTCTCGAGCACGTGGGTGATGAACTCCTCGGTCGTCGCGTAGCCGGCCACGTCGGCGACCTTGCGCACGCGATCGTAGAGATCGCGATCGATCTTCACCTTGACGGTCTTGCCTCCGAGCATCGAACCTTCTCCTTCTCTGCGGATCCGCGCTACCGGATCGGCTCGCCCACCATGCCGGGCAGCGGGTCGAGCCCGTAGTGGGCCAGGATCGTAGCGGTCACATCCGTGAGCTCGTAGCCACTGCCTTCGAGCTTGCGGTTCACGAGCAGGATGCCGGGCACCACGTCGGGCGACATCAGGTGGTTGCCCGACCAGCGCGACTCGTTGTCGGCCATGACGGCCTCGGTGATCTCACCGAGGGTGGACTCGTCCGACGCGCCGTAGCCGGCGTCGTAGCCCACGATCAGGTCCGGTGCTTCCGCGCGGCGCGCCCCGCTGTACACATCTTCGGCGCGATCCACGCGCAGCACGACCCGCGCGCCGCCGCGCGGATCGCGCAACGCCTCGAGCCTGGCGGAGAGCTCGGCGGCGAGCGCCTCGGCCTCCTCCGGCGCGACGATGCCCTGCCCCTCGCGGCCGGCGAGATTCAGATACAGCCCGTTGAAGCCGAGGCCGTAGGCGCGCGTGCGCGACCAGTCGACGTCGCCGGCCACGATCTGGCCGGTGCGCTTGCCGTCGAGCAGGGTGAGATAGCCCTGCTCGCGCAGCCACGCGTTCAGGTGGAGCTGCCGCGTGAACGGCTGGAAGCCGTGGTCGCTCATCACCACGAGGAACGTCCCCTCCGGCAACTTCCGGCGCACTGCGCCGAGCTCGCGGTCGACGTCGCGGTAGAAGCGCTCGATGTCGTGGAGGTGTCGCGGGCCGACCCGCGGATCGTACGCGGGGTGCGGCGGCGCGCCGGCGGTTTTCGGATCGCCGTGACGCCACAGCATGTGGCACTGGAGGTCGATGTCCGAGAAATACACGAACGTCGCGTCGCCGGGCTCGAAGCGGTCGAGGGCGAGCGCCACCATCCGCTGGTTGTCCTCCTGGACCAGCGTCACCTGTTTCAGGTAGTCGTCGTCGTCGAAGACGCCGTCCTTCAGCGCGTCGGTCTCCTCGGGCATGCCCTGCGTGTAGAAGAAGCCGAGCTTCTCGAAGAGCTCGGTCACGAAACCCTCGGGGCTCGTCAGCGGAACCGCCGGATCGGCCGGCGAGATGTTCACGGGCGAGGCGTACACCTGGAAGCCGGGTGCGAGCTCCTTGGCGTAGAAGCGCACGATGCCCGCCACCGACGAGAGGCCCATGGGCAGGGCGTCGTAGTCCGCCTCCAGCCAGTCCGACCACTCGCCCTGGCGAAGCAGCGCGCGCTGCCCACCAACCTCCACGACGACCGCGTCGCGGTGGACGGACAGGTAGAAGGTGACGCCGAGCGTGAGATAATCGCTCTTCGAGGGCATCTGCCCGGGCTCGAGGTGGAACTGATCGGGCGGGCCGCGCAGGATGCCGCGCGCCGTGTCCGGCTGCCCGTCGAGATCGAGATCCTGCAGCTTCACGAGCTCGATGTCGCCCTTGGGATCGTCCTTCTCGACGGGGCGATCGGTGTAGAGCGTGTAGGTGCCGAACCCGCCGCGCACGTCCACCGTCCCCATGCCACCGAGCACGCGCGCATCCGACACGGGCGTCGGGAAGTTGCCCGGGATGCGGTAGACCTCGACGTCCACGCCGTGGTCCGTGAGCACGTCCCACCACGGGATGCCGCCGCGGTTGTTGACCACCTCGGGTGCGGAGGTCGGAATCACCTAGC
>JAOTVO010000156.1 GCA_029863355.1 Candidatus Krumholzibacteriia bacterium | reverse complement strand
CGAATGTGACGGCGAGCAGTGTGACGATCATCCCCACCTCCCATGGTGGGGCGGACCGCGGAGCGGTCCGCCCCGGCGTCGGAAACCGGCCTCCCCGGTTACGGACCGCCCATCATGTCGCGCGGCGTCTCCGTGATCGACGACTTGGCGTCGTTGCCCCGGCCGGTCAATTCCATCGTCGCCCCATCCTTCGTGACCGCTTTCACGAGTCCGAACATATGATCGCGGGTGACCCACCCTTCACTCTGGTCCTTCTGCCGGACGTGCAGTGCCCGGAACGAGCCCGCGGGAACGGTCACCGATTCCCACCCGAGGACTTCCGTTTCGAGGCAGTTACGCGCGATCTCAGCCGCGAGATTGGGCATCATCCGGGAGGCCATCATGCTCACCATCTGCTGCGGCATCTTCATCGCCGGTTCCTTCCCGGCCTTCATCACAAGGGCGCGGACGCGCCCCATGTTGTAAGCGATGCCAGGGACGAGCATCTGCATGACCATAGTCTCGGACTTCGGGCTCTCCACTGCCATTTCATACCAGTAGAAGGTCGAGTCCCCGTGAGCTTCCGAACCGACGATCGCCATGCGCATCTGGGATCCATCGGCCTTCCCTCCGGTCATCTGGTAGCCGGCCCACGACCCGACGGCCGGCTTCCGGTGCTGCAGTTCTCCGCAAAGCTCTGCGACGTCCTGGGCGGCAAGGGCCGCCGGCGCCAGTCCGAGGGCGGCGATGGCGAGGAACCACGGTGTGCGCATAGCGTCTCCGGGCGAGTTGGGGTGCCTTGAGATGTGCTGCGCAACCCGGCCCCGCGCAAGTGGGCCACGGCCGTGGCCCGACGGCATCTGTCCAGACGACCCTGACCCCCTACATTCCCGGGCAGTCGCGACCGTGGCGGAACTGGTAGACGCGCCAGCCTTAGGAGCTGGTGGGGCAACCCGTGGGGGTTCGAGTCCCTCCGGTCGCATGGTCGAGCGTCACCCGCGCCGTGGCCGACCGGCGCGCAGCCCACCCGGGATGCGCTTGGCGCCCGGCCGCCCAAGCGTATCTTCGTATCGCATGCCTGAGTTCCCGCCCGCGGCCGAGGCGACCATCGCCGTCCTCCCGTTCGCCACCATCACCGGTGACGAGACCCAGGCCTATTTCGCCGAGGGGATCGCCGAGGACGTCGCCGATCGGCTGGCGGGCATCCCCGGGGTGCGCGTCGCCCCGTTCGCGTCGACACTGGCACTGAGCGGCGGCGCCGAGACGCCCGCAGACATCGGGCGGCGGCTCGCAGCCACCGGGGTGCTCACCGGTACCTGCGAACGCTCAACCACGACCGCGCGCGCCACGGTCGCGCTGCTGGACCCCGCAACCAACACCCCGCGCTGGTCAGCGCAGTACGACCGTCCCCTCACCGATGTTTTCGCCATCCAGATCGAGATCGTGCGCGCCGTGTGCGACGCCTGCGGTGTGGAGATCGCGGACGTGGCGCGGACGGCCGTCGAGCGGTGTCCGACGGCGAACGGGGTGGCGTACGACACCTATCTCCAGGGTCGCCGGCCGGCGCGCGAACTGCTGCGCCAGCAGCAGGACCTGGCACGGACGTCGTTCGAGCAGGCCGTCGCCGCCGACGCGCGGTTCGCTGAGGCACACGCGGCGCTGGCCGTCACGTGCGGCCTGTTGTTTCAGTACTGGGATTCGAGCCGCGCCAACGTGGCCGCGGCAACTGCCGCGAGCCAGACGGCCGTGGAGCTGGCCCCCCAATTGCCGGCCGCCCACATCGCGCGGGGGCTGGCGCTCGCCCATGCCGGGGAGTACGACGCGGCAACGACAGCGCTGCAGCGTGCGCTCGCGCTTCGCCCATACTGCTTCGACGCGTATTACCATCTCGCCCGCACCTACCGAGCCCGGGGACAGATGGAGGAAGCAGCGGCAGCGTTCGAACGGGCGTGCGCTCTGCGCAGCGAGGACTTCGCCACACCGACGCTCCTGGCGAGCGTCTACGTGAGCCTCGGCCGCTCCGACGACGCCAGGAACACCCAGCAGCGGGCGCTGGCGCTGGCCGAAGAGCATCTCGGCCGCCACCCCGATGACACCCGCGCGCTCTACTTGGGCGCGGTCGCGCTGTCGAGCCTCGGGGACGCCGCCCGGGCCCGCCAATGGGCGAAACGCGCCATCGCGATGGAGCCGGATGACTCGGCCGTTCTTTACAACGTCGCTTGCGTGTACGCCCTCCTCGGCTTGAGTGACTCGGCAATCGACTGTCTCGAGCAGGCGGTGGCCAGCGGCTTCGGACACTGGGATTGGCTCCGGACCGACTCCGACCTCGACGGGCTTCGCTCCCACGAGCGCTTCGCCACCCTGCTCCGCGGTGGCGGACCGTAGCCCGGCGGCCACCCGGCCCGCGCCGGGGCTTCCTCCCGCCGTTAGATTGCGCGGTGTATGCCCGACATTGAGATCAAGAAGACCTCGGAGGAGCCAGGTGCCGCCTCGCTCGCCGTGACGGTGCCGGCGGACGACGTGCGCGCAGCCGAGGAGCGGGCGACGCGCAACTACCAGTCCCGCGCGCGATTGCCGGGCTTCCGCAAGGGAAAGGCTCCGCCGGCGGTGATCCGCAAGCACTTCGCCGACGACATCCGGCAGGCCGCGCTGGAGGATGTCGTGCGGGCGAGCTGGAAACGGGCCGTCGAGCAGGAGTCCCTCCAGCCCATCGCGGAGCCCCACATCCACAACCTCAAGTGGGAAGCGGGTGCCCCCGTCACGTTCGAGTTCCACGTCGAGCTCCGACCGGAGCTCAAGCTCGAGCGCATCGGCGGCTTCAAGCTCACGCGCACCGTTGGGCGAGTCGCGCCCGACCAGATCGAGGCGCAGCTCCAGGCGTTGCGGGAACAGAAGGCCCCATGGGTGCCGGTCACGGGTGAGAAACCGCGACTGAAGGACCTCGTGAACGTGAGCATCGTCACCGGCACGGAGGGACACGCCACCGAGCCGCAGCGTTACGATTTCGTCCTGGGCGAGGGGCGGGCCATCCCGGACGTCGAGGAGCGGGTGATGAGTCTCGCGCCGGGTGAGGCCGTGGACGCCACGGTGCGGTTTCCCGACGATTTTCCCGAGGAAGCAAAGCGGGGCCAGACCCGCGAGATCCACGTGACGCTCCACGAGGTGAAGCGGCAGGAGTTGCCGCCGCTCGATGACGCGTTCGCCCGCGAGGTCGGTGACTTCGAGTCGCTCGACGCCCTGCGCAGCGCCGTCCGGGCTGACCTCGAGCGGGAGGCGGTGCGCGAGGCCGACGCGCGGGTGCGCACCCAGCTGCTCGAGCAGCTCATCGCGGCCAACCACGTGGTCGCGCCGCGTCCGCTCGTCGAGCGGGCGTTACTGGTGTACGCCCAGGCCTACGGCATCCCCGAGGAGCGGTTCCCGGAATTCGCCACCGAGTTGCGCCCCGTGGCGGAGGCACAGGTGCGCCGTGATCTGATCCTGGACGCGCTGGTCGAGGCGCACGGCCTGCGGGCTACCGAGGCCGACATCGACCGCAGGGTGCAGGAGCTCGCTGCCAAGCGGAACACCTCCGCGAGCGAGCTGTACGCCAGCCTAGAGAAGTCGAAGCGGCTCCGCGATCTCGAGCGGGGCCTCACCGAGGAGAACGTCTTTCAGTTTCTCCTGTCGCAGTCCACCGTCGAAGAGGGCTGATCGTGGCGACCATCTATCCCCCGTACATCATCGAGCGCTCCAGCCGCGGCGAGCGTACCTACGACATCTTCAGTCGGTTGCTGATGGACCGTATCGTGTTCCTCGGTACGCCGATCAACGACGACGTGTCGAACATCATCATCGCCCAGCTGTTATTCCTGGACGCGGACAACCCCGAGCGCGACATCTACTTGTACGTCAACTCCCCCGGGGGGCTGGTGTCCAGCGGGATGGCCATCTACGACACGATGCAGTTCCTGCGCGCGCCCGTGAACACGATCTGCATGGGCATGGCGGCGTCGATGGGCTCCTTCCTGCTCACCGCCGGCACGCCGGGCAAACGGTCCGCCCTGCCCCATGCCCGGATCATGATGCACCAGCCCTCGGGCGGCGCCCAGGGCACGGCGGCGGACATCGAGATCCAGGCCCGGGAGATCCTGTACCTGCGCTCGAAGCTCAACGAGCTCTACGCCAAACACACCAAGAAACCCCTGGACCAGATCGAGAAGGACATGGACCGCGACCGCTTCATGTCCGCGCAGGAAGCCATGGAATACGGCCTCATCGATCATGTGATTTCTAACCTGAAGGAGATCGACGGGGGCAAGAAGCCCTCGTGAGGTCTTGCGCCGGGGGGCGCCGGTTCCCATAGTAGGGATCCCCACGTGAGGGGTCTTATGTCACACGACAAGCACCTCCGCTGCTCGTTTTGCGGAAAGTCCAAAGACTCGGTCCGGAAGTTCATCTCGGGCCCGTCGGTGTACATCTGCAACGAGTGCATCGCCCTCTGCAATGAGATTCTGGCGGAGGACGAGGAGCGGGAGGTCGCCGAGACGGTGACGCAGGTTCCCACGCCCGCCGAGATCAAGGGGGTGCTGGACCAGTACGTGATCGGCCAAGAAAAGGCAAAGAAGACCCTCGCGGTTGCGGTGTATAACCACTACAAGCGAATCAACTCCCAGGCGTCAAAAGACCGGGACGTCGAGCTGGACAAGAGCAACATCCTGCTCATCGGGCCGACGGGCGTCGGGAAGACGCTGCTGGCGCAGACGCTGGCGCGGATTCTCGACGTGCCCTTCACCATCGCCGATGCCACCACCCTCACCGAGGCGGGATACGTCGGCGAGGACGTGGAGAACATCCTGGTCCGGCTGCTCCAGTCCGCCGACTTCAACGTCACTGAGGCCGAGCGCGGGATCGTCTACATCGACGAGATCGACAAGATCGCGCGCAAGTCGGAGAACCCGAGCATCACGCGAGACGTCTCGGGTGAAGGCGTGCAGCAGGCGCTCCTCAAAATCCTCGAAGGCACGGTGGCGAGCGTGCCCCCACAGGGCGGGCGCAAGCACCCGCAGCAAGAGTACATCCAGATCAACACGCGCGACGTCCTGTTCGTCTGCGGCGGCGCGTTTGACGGCCTCGAAAAGATCATCGAAGCCCGCACCGGCCGCCGTCGCATCGGCTTCACCAAGGAAGAGGTGGAGCAGGGCGTCGCCGACCGTCTCAAACAGAACCCATTCAACGACGTTGAGCCGGACGATCTGTTGCGGTTCGGTCTCATCCCGGAGCTCGTGGGTCGACTGCCGGTGGTGGTGCCGCTCGACGCCCTCGATGAGAGTGCGCTCATGCGCATCCTGGTCGAGCCGAAGAACGCGCTGACCAAACAGTTCCAGCGGCTGTTCGAGTTGGAGTCGGTGCGGCTCACGATCGACAAGGACGCCCTCCGCGCCATCGCGCAGAAGGCCCTGAAGCGCGGCACGGGCGCGCGCGGCCTGCGGGCGATCATCGAGGAGATGATGACGGATATCATGTTCGACCTGCCCAGCCGCGACGACGTGCGCGAGGTCGCGATCACCGCCGAATGCGTCACGGCGGGACGGGCGCCGCTGATCGTCACCGAGCGGCCGCGCCAGAAGAAGGAAGCCTGACGGCGCCCATTCGGTTTGTCGGCTCGTTCCCCCGCGCCGACACCCCGCTCGACCCACCACGCCCCGAAGTTGCGTTCATCGGCCGATCCAACGTCGGGAAATCCAGCCTCCTCAACGCCCTCGTGGGCACCACCGTGGCCCGGACGTCCGGAACGCCCGGCAAGACCACGATGCTCAATGTCTTTGCCCTCCACCGGTGGCCGGTGCCGAGCGCAACGGATCAGACCCTCCCGTCGACCGGTTGCTACCTGCTCGACCTGCCGGGGTATGGCTACGCCCGCGCCTCCAAGACCGACCGAGCCGGCTTCCGTCGCCTGCTGGCGGGCGTGCTGCACCGGCCGCACGTGGTCGGGGTGGTGTGGCTGCTCGACATCCGGCATGAGCCCTCACGCGATGACCATGCCATGCACGCCGCGCTCGGCGCGACCGCCGTCCCGGTCCTTGCGGCCCTGACCAAGGCCGACAAGCTTCCCCGGGGACAGCGCGGGACGCGGCGGACCGCCCTGGAACGGGTGTTGGGACTATCGGAAGAACAGATCATCGTGACGAGTGCACACACCGGTGACGGCATCCCCGAACTGCGGGCGGCGATCGCGGCCTGCACCGAGCGGGGACCGCGGGAGGAGGGAGATGCTGCCATTGCGTAACGTGCTCGCTTCACTCGTGGTCGCCGCGGCATGCGGCGGCGCGCGTGCGCCCGACAGCGCGGCGGCCGCCGCGCCCGATCCCCCCCTGGCGCAGGATACGGCGGCCGTTCCGGCCGGCTATGGG
>JAOTVO010000155.1 GCA_029863355.1 Candidatus Krumholzibacteriia bacterium | reverse complement strand
TCGTCACCTCCATCTCCGCCTCGTCGGCCAGCTCCTGCATGACGGCGATGAATCCCGCGTCGGCGGCCAGGCCGCCGGTGATGAGCACCACGCCCTCGGCCTTGAGCGCGCGCAGCAGGTTGACCAGGCGCTTGGATATCGAGATGTGGATGCCCTTGAGGATGTTGCCGGGCGTGATCCCGCGGCTGACCATGTTGATCACGTCGGTCTCGGCCAGCACGGCGCAGATGCCCGACACCAGCTCGGGATCGTCGGCGGCCAGCGAGAGCGAGCCGATGTCCTCGACGGACACGCCCAAGTAGCGGGAGATGTTCTCGAGGAACTGACCGGAGCCGGAGGCGCACTGCGAGGTCATGCGGTGGTTCATCACCTTGGAACGCTCGTCGATGAGGATCGCCTTGGCGTGCAGCGCCCCCACGTCCACCACGGCGCGCGCCTCGGGGTCGAGGAAGCGGGCGCCGCGCGCGTGCGTCGTCATCGAGTAGAAGTGGCCGCGCCGGAAATCCACCAGCTCGCCCTCGCCGGTGGTGGCGAGGTAGTCGACGTCCTCCTCCCGCAGCGACGTCTCGGCCAGCACGCGCCGGTGCGACTGCTCGACCACGTCCTTGACGTTGCGCTTGCGGATCTTGTTGAGGTCGACGGCGAGGAGCTCCTCGCTCCCGCCGGCGTCGTCGAAGCGCATCGCGACCGTCTTGATCGCGCTGCAGCCCACGTCCATGCCGATGGTATGGATCATGTCAGTTCACCCGCTTCTTGAGCTTGTTCAGGTCCACGTTGACCATGTCGCCGCGGCGGTCGCGACGCGCGAAGAGGGCCGCACCCAGGGCGCCGGTATAGATGCTGTCGGGGCTGATGTTGATCGTCATCTCGCCGTAGTTCTCGTGCACGAGCCGCTTCAGGGCCGACGTGGCCGCTTCGTTCTTGGCCACGCCGCCGGTGAAGGTGAACTCGCTCTCTATCCCGCCGCTGCGCGCCAGGAGCGACATGGCGCGCAAGACGATGGCGCGGTGCAGGCCGGAGAGGATGTCCTCCCGCCTCTCGCCTATGGCGAGGCGCTCGCGCAGCTCGGCGCCGGCGAACACGGTGCACGTCGAGTTGATGCGGATGGTCCGGTTCGCCTGCATGGCCAGGGGGCCGAGCTCGTGCACGCCCATGTTCATCTCGTCGGCGATGTAGCCGAGGTAGCGGCCGCACCCGGCGGCGCAACGGTCGTTCATCTGAAAGCTGGTCACGATTCCACGCCCGTCCACCTGGATGGCCTTGGTGTCCTGGCCGCCGATGTCGAGCACCGTGCGCGTGTCCGGGAACATGGCGTGGGCGCCGAGGCCGTGGCAGAGGATCTCCGAGCGGATCTGGTGCTTGGGGAAGGGGAGCGTCTGCCGCCCGTACCCGGTGCCGATCGTGTTGAGCGCGTTGAACTCCACGCCGGCGGCGTACTCGGCGGCGGCGGTGATGTCGTCGCGCGCGTCCCGGAAACCCTCCACGTCGATCACCTCGCGGCAGGCGAACTCGAGGTAGTCCGCGTAGTTGCTGGAGTAGTTGCGAGCCTCGACCAGGAGGATGGCCCGGTCGTAGACCGCGGTGAGGCGGTCGAAGGTCAGGCGCGCGTCGTCCGGTTCGCGGGTCAGTTGCTCGGTGTACTCGAGGTACTGGCTGGAAGCGATGTCGCGGAAAAAATCGCTGCGCACGGGCGCGTCGGGACGGAAGAGCGGCGCCGCCGCCTCGCGCATGCGCGCGAAGATCGTCGCCAGCGCCTCCCGGTAGATCGCGCGCTCGCCCTCGTCCGGCCAGCGCCCCACGATGCCCGCCGATACCTCCTCCAGCGCCTTCACCTGCTCCAGGTGGTGGGCCAGATGGAACTTGCTCTCGAGCCAGCCCATGAGGTCGGCCATCACGCTCCGGGCGCGTGGACCCTCCGCGATCCGCGCGCGCAGGAGCGCAAAGCGCGCGTTGATGGCCGCCTCGTCGCTCGCGATCTCGCAGGCGAGCCCGTAGTTGCTGCGCGAGTTGGTGATGCCGCGGCCGAGGATGCGCTCCTCGGTGTCCATGAAGATCGCCTTCGTGGTGGTGGATCCCAGGTCGATGCCGACGTAGCAGTCCATCTTACTCCTGCCTCTTGGCCTCGATCATCTGGAAGTACGATTCGAGGCGGTTCTTGATGTTGGCCGCGCTGAAATAGCGCGGGTCGACCAGGTCGGACTCGATGAAGCCGCCGGCCTTGCCGGTGCGCTTCTCCAGCTCGCGCAACATGAGCAGCTGCCCCGCGGAGAACGAGTTGCAGCTCTTCACAGAATTGATCAGGAAGCCGTCCGCGCCGTAGTCCTGTATGGCGCGCTCCAGGTAGGCCACGCGGCTGGGGAGGTTCAAGTTGGTGTAGCAGCCCAGGCAGTACTCGGCCAGCGTCTCCAGCGGCCGCGCGGGGTCGTGGCGGAAGCCGTCGTCGTAGAGCCCGCCGACCTTGGTGTAGGTGGAGTTCACCACCACGGCGCCCTCGTCGTAAAACATCTTCCAGAACTCGCGGAAGCTGGTCCAGTTGGGCGGCCCCTCGACGACCAGGCGGTAGCGCTCGTGCTCGACCGTCCCCTCCGGCGTGATGGGTCCCTCGCCCTTGCGCATGCGCTCCTCCACCTCGCCGCGCAGCGTCTCGTAGTAGGTCTCGCACGATTCGAGGCCGCGGAAGGCGGAGAAGATGGGGCCGATGTAGTAGACGCCGCCGAAGTACGCGTCGATGGGTGAGGGGCGGTGCTTGGCCGTTTCCCACACGGCGACGAGGTTCTCCTCGGCACGCGCCGACGAGGCCAGGCGCTCGCTCAGCCCCGCCTCATCGTAGGGCCTTCCCGAGATTCGCTCCATCAGCGGGATCACCTCTTCGCGCAACTGCTTGACCACGTAGCCCACCATCTCGGGGGTCATCCTGCCCCCGGCCTGGTAGGGCACGTGGAGCATGGCCACGGGACAGTCGTACTCCGCGCGCAGCAGCTCGAACCACTTCATGAAGGTGAAGCACCCCGTGTAGCTCAACAGCAGCAGGTCGGGCTCGGGCAGCTTCTCGCCCGTGGGGCCGACGTTGCCGCGCTTGAGCATGCCGATGTCGCACTTGACGTACGTGCAGACGTCCTCGGAGTGTCCGAACTTCTCCGCCTCCTGGACATAAGCACCGCTCAGCTTGCGCATGCCCGACTGCAGCGCGTTGATCTCGGGATGCACGGGGAGCATGTCGAACGACCATACCAGCTCGTTGAGGTTCCCCGGCACGAAGGTGTAGACCACCTTCTTGCCCTCCTCGCGCGCACGGGCCAGGCGCTTGAAGTGTGCGCTGATCATCTCCTTCTGGAGCTCCATGCTCCGTTCCTTCTGCGCGGTCTGTTTGCTCATGCCGTCCCCCATAGCTTGATAGAATCGGAGAAGGTCCCGGTCTGTTCCTTGATGGCCTGATACTGGCCGGAGTTTTCGGAAAACTTGAACGACGTATAGGGAATGTCCTCGTCGGTGAGCGCCGACTGCAGCATCGGGGCCTCCAACAGGGCCGGGTCGCAGAAGCTCGGCGAGGCGAAGATCACGCCCTCGGCGCCGAGCGCGCGCACGCGCTCGACCAGGTCGCGGCCCTTGCGGTCCTCGGCGATGTAGCGCGAGGACGTGGGCAGGCCCTGCAGCAGGTAGGCGTCGCACAGCGCGCGTAGCGGGTCGCCGTCGCCCACCTCGATGTCGCCCTGGATGTAGCGCGCGCCCAGCACCCAGTCTTCGTCGACGATGTAGCACCCGCTCTGCTCCAGCGCGCGGATGAGCCCCAGCGAGGGCTGCTCGCAGAACACGCCGGTGACGATCACGCGGATGTTGTCCAGCGCAAGGCGGTTGCTCGCGCGTGCGGCGGCCACGTATTCGTCGACCAGGCGCGTGTGCGCATCGACGGGGAGCACGTTGGAGGCGCGCATGACCAGGTAGAGCTCGGAGGTGGGCACGAGGTGCGGAGAAACGGCGCGCAGCGCGTAGAGCGCCGCGATGGCCCGCCGGTTGGCGTTGTGGAGCGCGATGGCGTCGGCGAGCGCTTCGTCGGTGGCCGCGCGGCCGGAGAGCGCGCCCAGCTCCTCGCGCAGCGCGCGCAGCTCGGTGGCGTAGAACTCGCCGCCGATACCGGGCGCGAAATTCTGCGGGAAATCCATGTAGCGCACGTACTTGCCCGGGAACATCATTTGCCACATGCCGCTCAAGTTGCGGATCACGTCGCAGATGGCGGGAAAGAGCATCCCGTCCAGACAGTCGAGGCGCCCGGCCAGGGCCAGCTCGATGGTCGAGCGCGGGATGTGGCAGATGTAGGACTGGTAGTACGCGTCGCCGCGGATGATCTCCACCGCATCGCCCCCGCCCATGATGCCGACGGGCAGCATGCCGGCCGCGTCCACGAGCTCGCGCGGCACGTATATGGGCATGAAGCCCACCGCCTTGGCCCCGTGCTCGCGCTTCCAGTCCTGGACGAAGCCGAGGTCGAGGTCGTTGTAGAGCGCCTCGCAGCGCGCGACGATAGCTTCCACGCTCATGACCGCGTCCTCCCGCTCGGGCCGGATCTCCTCGCCGGCGGTTCTGCAGCCGGCGGCTCCGCGGAGGGCGCCGACAGCGCCGCGCGCACGGCGGCGCGCACGGCGGGCACCGGCGGTGCGCCGTCGCCGGCGCTGCCCACTCCGCCCACGAACGTGCGGTAGATGTCGTCGATCAGCGCTTCCACGTTGCCGTGCACGCCCGTCGAGTACCAGCCGAACACCCAGTTCATCATGCCGAAGAGCAGGTAGGTAAGCCGCTCGACGCGCCGGCCGCCCGCCTTCTGTCCGGAGGCGCGCACCACTTCGCGCACGGTGGAGGAGAGGTCGGCCGTGTGCTGGTCCTTGAGGGCCCTGATCGTCTTCGCTCGCTCCGGCACGAGCGCCTGGGTGCCCCAGTTCATCACGCGCATCGCGTCGATGTGCGCCACGTAGTAGTGCGTGTGCAGGTAGATGAACGCGTAGAGGCGGTGGTGCGGATCGTCGAAGCGCGCGGCTACGCGCGGCCACGCCCCGTTGAGCGCGGTGAAGCCGTGATGATTGATCAGGTAGAGGAGGTCCTCCTTGCTGCGGAAGTAGTGGTAGAGCCCGGAGAGGCTGCGGCCGGTGGCCTCGGCCAGCTCGCGCATGCTCGTGCCGTGGAAGCCGCGGCTGGCCATGAGCCGGCTCGACTTCTCGATGATGTCGGCGAGGCCGTTCTCGAAACCGGCGCGCTCCGGGCGGCGACGTCCGCCCGGAGCGGATCCCTTGCTCACGCGTGCTTCCATACTGGTGTCCTCTTCTCCAGAAATGCCTCGATGCCCTCGACGGCGTCGGCGGTGCGCATCAGCTCCTTCAGGTACATGCGCTCCACCTCCGCGATGCCCTCGCGGTAGACGGCGAGCGTGCGCGCGCGCGCGGCCCGCACGGCCATGCGCAGGGACGACGCGCTCTTGGGCAGAAGCTGCTTCTCCACGAAGGCCGCTACCTCGTCGTCGAGACTCCCCGCGGCGACGGCGCGGTTCACCGCGCCCATGCGCAGCATCTCGGCCGCGCCGAAGCGCGCGCCGGTCAGGACCGCCTCCAGCGCGGCCGCCTCGCCCGTCTTCAGGGGCAGGAGCACGCTGGCCGCGGGCGGGAACACGCCCAGCTGGATCTCGGGCACGCCGAACTGCGCCGTCTCGTCGGCGAAGACGAGCGCGCAGGCCAGCGCCAGCTCGAAGCCGCCGCCCAGGCACATGCCGCTCACCTGCGCGATGGTCGGCGCGCCGCAGTCAATGACGCGCCCGAGAAACGCGTGCAAGCGCGGCAGCATGTTGTCGACCGCACCGGGGCGGTGCTCCTCGACGCTGGCCCCGAAGCTGAAGTGCTTGCCCTGACCGCGGAAGACAACGGCGCACACCGCGCCGCCGACGCGACCCAGTACTCCGTCGATCTCGTCCACCATGCGCCCGGTGAGGATGTTGCCCGGCGGCGGGCCGAGGGCGACGTCGATCACGCGCCCGTCGTAGCGTTCTTCCACCGTTATGGTTTCGTAGGCCATGCTCATCACTCCCTGGGCAGGATGCGCTCGACGAGGTCGTCCGTCCAAGGCTCTGCCTGCGCCAGCGCGCGCCGCAGCGCGACGAAATCGACCTGGCGCTTGTGCTTGGGCCCCTCATTGAATGCGCGGAAGCCGGCCCGCGCTTCCGTCATCATGTTGAGAGCGAGCCAGGAACGGTTGGTCTCGCAGTTGCGCTGCCAGTGCTCGAGCTTCTTCTTGCGCATCGACTCCAGGGTCTTGGTCAGACAGTCGGGCATGGTGAGCGCAAGTTGCCAGCACATCCCTTCCACCTCGCGGTCGAGCAGGCTAAAGTCCATGGTGCACGCCTGCGCCGCTCCCTTGGCTTCCTCCCGCGCCGGTCCGCTCTTGAAGCGTCCGTAGGCGG
>JAOTVO010000154.1 GCA_029863355.1 Candidatus Krumholzibacteriia bacterium | reverse complement strand
GACGGTGGTCCTGGCGGTCAACCGCAGACACGCGCTCAAGTACGCCTACTGAAGACACCAGGATCATGTCGACCGCTGGGGACGTGGAGGTACGATCTGTCCAGGGACAATCTCGCGGCCACAAGCTAAGTTTTGCGGGTGGTTCCCGACAGGAGAGCCAGGTACGCCTCGTCCAGCTTCTCCATCATCTCCTCTGCGAGTCCCCCCCCGTCCTCCAGCACCTTGTGATAGAACTCCTCGAAGTAGCGGCAGAGCGACACCTGTCGGCTCTCGATCTGCTCGAAGACCAGCGCCCGCAGTTCCTGGCGGCGCCTGACGAACTCGGGTTCGGTCTCCTCGCGATCGTTCACGTTGTGGAAGTAGTCGTTCAGCAGGCCCATCCAGTAGCGGTCGTGCTCCCCACCGTTGTCGAACACGCAGCCCGGCTTGGCCACCAGGAAGCAGTAGCCGAAGACGAAGTACGTGCACTGCAGCATCCCCCCGAGGAAGAAGCGGCGAAAGCAGTCCACGCTCGTAACCTCTAGCTGGCAAGGAAGTTGGCAGTCGCGGCAGAGCCGCTCCTTGTCGCCGCCGTAGGCGTAGGGGGCTTCGGGGATCTTGATCGCGGGTCGACCCATGACGCCCGGGTGCGTGCATTAAGCGTGCCGGAGCCCCGCGCCCGGGAGCCCCTTCGGGGCCCGTCCGGCCCGGCTCCGTCACTCGTCGACGGGCACGTTGGTCAGGCGCCGGTAGGCCTCGCGGGCGGCCTCTTGCTCGGCGTGCTTTTTGGTCCGGCCCGTTCCCTTGCCC
The DNA here is from genome assembly GCA_029863355.1 of Candidatus Krumholzibacteriia bacterium. The sequence goes on along the minus strand of JAOTVO010000154.1, from coordinate 5,654 downwards.
AGGACGTTCCCACGCACGACCACCTCCACCGCAAAACTCTTGTCGTGGTCCGGCCCCGCCGTCGAGTGGACGCGGTAGCGCGGCGGGATCTTGTGCAGGGCCTGAATGTACTCCTGCAGGAGACTCTTGTAGTTGATCGTGTCTTCCTGATAGACGATGTCGTCCAGGTTCGTGGGCAAGACGCGCATGATCGCGCGCCGCGCCGCGTCGAAGCCTCCGTCGATGAAGACCGCACCGAAGACAGCCTCCAGCGTATCGGACAGGACGCTGTCCATCTCGCTAACGCCGGCCCGGTATGCGTTCTCGCTGACGATCACGTAAGTGCCGAGGTCGATTCTCTTGGCCAGGTGCGCCAGGATCTGCTTGCTTACGATCACCGACTTCATCTTGGTCAAGTCGCCCTCGCTCTTGCGGGGGTAGCGGTGGTAGAGGTAGTCGTTCACCACCAGGGAGAGCACGGAATCGCCGAGGAACTCCATGCGCTCGTTCGATTTCTCCGGGCCGGGATCGACGCCCCCGTGGAAGGAGCGGTGGACGAGCGCGGCAATGAGCGTTTCGGTGTTGCGAAACCGAAACCCCACCGCGCGTTCGAGCCGCGCGTACCGCCGCGACGCGCTCACTCGCGATGGTCTCAGGCGTCGGGCGATGCTTCGGAGAAGTTGAGCGGCCTGCTGTGTCATGCCCCGGGTGCGCGGCTGACTACGCGTCCTCGCAGCGCTTGACGACGAGCGATGCGTTGTGGCCACCAAAGCCGAACGCGTTGGACAGGGCCACGCGTGTGTCCATCTGGCGCGCGCGGTTGGGCACGTAGTCGAGATCGCATGCGGGGTCGGGGTTCTCGTGGTTGATGGTCGGCGGCACGACTCCGTCGCGGATGGCGAGCACGCAGAAGATCAATTCCACCGAGGCGGCCGCACCCAGGAGGTGTCCAATCATTGACTTGGTGGAACTGACTGCCAGGTTGCGCGCGTGCGCGCCGAAAACTTGCTTGATCGCCGCCGTCTCGCTGGCGTCGTTGAGCGGCGTGCTGGTGCCGTGGGCGTTGATGTAATCGACTTCCTCCGGCGCCAGGCCCGCCACCTCCAGCGCCATGCGCATTGCACGCACCGCCCCCTCGCCGTCCGGCGCGGGCGCGGTGAAGTGATAGGCGTCGCCGGTGAGCCCCACCCCGACCAGCTCCGCCAGCACCGTCGCCCCCCGCCGGCGCGCGTGCTCCAGTTCCTCGACCAGCAGCACCCCGGCGCCCTCTCCGATCACGAAGCCGTCGCGGTCGCGGTCGAACGGACGCGAGGCGCGCTCCGGTTCTTCGTTTCGACGCGACAACGCCTTGACCGAGCAAAAGCCCGCCAGCGACATCGGCGTGACCGCGGCTTCCGAGCCGCCGGTCACCATGGCCTCCGCCAGACCGGCCTTGATGATGAGGTAGGCGTCGGCAATGGCGTTGCCGCCGGACGCGCACGCGGAGACCGTGGCATAGTTGGGACCCCGGAGCTGGTGCGCGATGGAGACGTAGCCGGACGCCATGTCGGAGATCATCATGGGAATGAAGAAGGGGCTGACCTTACCAGGACCGCGCTCCATGAACACCGTGTGCTGCTGCTCGAACGTGGCGATCCCCCCGACGCCGGAGCCGATGATCACGCCCACACGAGCGCGGTCTAGGTCGTCGAGCCGGACGTCCGCCAGCGCCTGCCGCGTGGCGCACGCGGCGTAGTGCACCATGCGGTCGGTCCGCTTGGAATCCTTGACCTCCATGAACTCGGCGGGGTCGAACTGCTTGATCTCGGCTGCGATGCGCGTGGGAAAGGCATCGACGTCGAAGCGGGAAATAGGTGACACGCCGCTCCGCCCGGACACGACGGCCTTCCACGTGTCCGCGGTCGAGTTCCCCGCAGCCGTCACCAGACCGACGCCGGTGACGACCACGCGACGAGCGCCTTTGCTCGTGGCCATGAGCGGTCGGAGTCTCCTCGGGAGCCGCGTTGCCGCGGCTCAGCCCGTCTTGGCTACGATGTAGTCGATGGCGTTCTGAACGGTCTTGATCTTCTCGGCTTCCTCGTCGGGAATGTCGAGACCGAACTCGTCCTCCAACGCCATCACCAGCTCGACGGTGTCGAGCGAATCAGCTTTGAGGTCCTCGGCGAACCGGGCCTCGTTCGTGATCTGGTCCGCGTTGACGGACAGCTTTTCCTCGATGATCTTCTTGACCTTCGCTTCGGTTTCCGGATGGCTCAACAGGCACCTCCTGCCGGCGCTCAACGCGCCATGATCATGCCACCGTCGCAGTTCACCACCTGTCCCGTGACATAACGGGACAAGTCGGACGCCAGGAAATATACGATGTCGGCGACGTCTTCCGGCTCGCCGAAGCGGCCCATGGGGATCGTCGACATCATCGTTGTACGCACCTCATCGGTGAGCTTCTCCGTCATCGGGGTACGGATGAAGCCCGGAGCCACCGCATTCACGCGCACGCCGCGCGCGGCAAACTCCTTGGCCAGCGACTTCGTCAGACCGATCAGCCCCGCCTTGCTGGCGGCGTAATTGGCCTGGCCCGCGTTGCCCATCTGTCCCACCACCGACGCGATGTTGACGATGGCCCCCGAGCGCTGGCGCAGCATCTGCGGCCCGAACACCTTGCAGAAATTGAACGCCCCGGTGAGGTTCACCGCGATCACCTGGTCCCATTCCTGGGGGCTCATGCGCATGATGAGCCGGTCGCGCGTGATCCCGGCGTTGTTCACCAGAACATCGACGCTGCCGAAGGCGTCCATCACCGTGCTGCCGAGCGCCTCGACCGCTTCGAAAGAGGCCACGTCGCAAGGCCAGGCGCGGGCGTTCACGCCGAGGGCCCCGATCTCCTCGGCCGTCGCCTTCGCCGCCGCCTCGTCCACGTCGATCACGCAGAGCGCTGCGCCCTCGCCCGCGAGCCGCTCGGCGATCGCCTTGCCGATTCCGCGAGCGGCGCCGGTGACGACCGCAGTTCGGCCTTCGAAGTGCATCGCTCGCCGTGCCTCCGTATCTCGCTCGAAGTACTCGGGTTACGCCTCAAGCCGGCGTCGGGTACTGGCTTTTATAACAGAAAGCGCCCGGGCCGTAAATCCCTAATCCACCGTCAACCCAATCGCTCCAACGCTTCCACCTCGCCGACGGGCACCACTTCGACCCCCTCGACGATCCGTTTCATGAGACCGGAGAGCACCTGACCGGGTCCGACTTCGTAGATCGGGCCGGTCCAGCGGCGAGTGAACGTCTCCATGGAAGCGATCCAGCGCACGGGCGACGACAGCTGACGGGCGAGGAGGTCGACCACCCGGGCCGGGTCCTCCACAACGTCGCCGGTGACGTTGGCGACCCAGGGCACGCGGAGCTTGCCGTGGGCGACCTTCTGCAGGTATCTCCGCAACTCGGTCACCGCCGGTTCCATCAGCGGCGAGTGGAACGCCCCACTCACCGGCAGGCGCAGAACGCGCTTCGCGCCCGCCTCCCGACAACGCTCGCCCGCGCGCTCCACGGCCTCCACCTCACCGGAGATCGCCGACTGCGCGTGCGAGTTGTAGTTGGCCACGACGACCACGCCGTCCGTCACCTCGCGCACGCACGTCTCGACGGCGTTCTCGTCCAGCCCGATCACCGCCGCCATGGCGCCCGGGCGCTCGACGCCGATCTCGTACATCAGCTCTCCGCGTCGGCGCACGACGGCCAGCGCATCCATCGCGGTGAAGAACCCCGCTGCAACCAGCGCGGAGAACTCGCCGAGGCTGTGGCCCGCAACGATCGACGCCCTTACGCCGCGCGCCTCCAGTGCCGCCAGCACGACCATCGAGTGCAGGAGTAGGGCCGGTTGGGCGTTGCGGGTCTGCGTGAGCTCGCCGAGGTCCCCGGAGAAGCTCATCTCGGCGATGTCGAAGCCCAGGCGCACGTTGGCAGAGCGGTAGAGCTCGCGCGCCTCGGAGAAGCGATCGTAGTAGTCACGCCCCATGCCCACGTGCTGCGCGCCCTGGCCGGGAAAGAGCATGCCCACGTTCATCGGGGGCGGTCCTTCCCGTCCAGAATGTTGCGCAGCAGCACCGAGCCCCAGGTGAAGCCGCCGCCGAAACCAGTGAACACGACCAGGTCACCGGGCGCCAGGCGCCCGGCGCGCACCGCCTCGTCGAAGGCGGTGGGGATGGTCGCCGACGACGTGTTGCCGTATCGATCCAGGTTCACCGCGATCTTCTCCGTCGGGAGTCCGAGCCGCTCCGCCACCGCATCGATGATGCGGATGTTGGCCTGGTGGGGCACGACCAGCGCGACCTGGTCGAGTGTGCAGTCCGCCTCCTCCAGCACCTGCCGCGTCGCGTCGGCCATGGCGCGCACGGCGAACTTGAACACGCCGTCGCCCTTCATTTTGATGTAGTGCAAGCGCGCCGCGTGGGTCGACTCGGCGAGCGGCGAGCGCGATCCGCCGCCGGGGATGCAGAGCAGGTCGGCCAGCGAGCCGTCGCTCTTCATGTACGTGGCCAGAACACCTTCGCCCCGCGGGCACGCCTCCATGACGGCCGCGCCCGCACCGTCCCCGAAGAGCACGCAGGTCGCGCGGTCTTCCCAGTCGACGAACTTGCTCAGCGTTTCCGCGCCGACCACGAGGATGCGCTCCATCTGGCCCGACGCGATCATCCCGTGCGCGATGGACACTCCGTAGATGAACCCGCTGCAGGCCGCGGACAGGTCGAGCGCCGCCGCGTTCGTGGCCCCCAGTCGGTCCTGCACCAAGACGGCCGTCGCGGGGAACTGCATGTCCCCGCTGATCGTCCCCACTACGACGGCGTCGAGGTCGCCGGCGGCGACGCCGGCCATGGTCAGCGCGCGCTGCGCCGCGGCCAGCGCAAGGTCGGAGCACGCTTCCCCGGCGGACGCGATGCGGCGCTCGCGAATGCCGGTGCGGGTGGTGATCCACTCGTCCGAGGTATCGACCATCTTTTCGAGATCGATGTTGGTCAGGACCTTTTCGGGAAAGTGGCTGCCCGTGCCCACGACGCGCGAAGATCTAAGAGAGCTGTGCGACATTTCCCAGCGTGTCCCGGAAGTTCTCCTCTATATGCAGGTTGATCTCCGTGCGCACGGACTTGGCGGCGGCGAGGATGGCGTTGCGGATGGCCACCTGCGAGCTCTTGCCGTGGGCGATGAAGACCACGCCGTTGACGCCGAGCAGCGGCGCGCCCCCGTACTCCTCGTAGTCGAGGCGCTTGCGCACGTACTTGAAGGCACCCTTCATGAGCAGCGCTCCGGCCTTGGCCACCACACCGCGCCGGATGCGGTCCTTGACCATGTGCGCGAGGAACGAGTAGATGCTCTCGGAGAACTTGAGGATCACGTTGCCCACGAAACCGTCGCAGACAACCACGTCGGCGGCGCCGTCGAACACGTCACGCCCTTCGACATTGCCGACGAAGTTGACACGGGTGTCGTTCTCGAGCAGGACGTAGCTATCGCGCACCAGGTCGTTGCCCTTGCTGCGCTCCTCGCCGATGTTCAACAGGCCCACCCGCGGCTTTTCGATGCCGAGGTGATAGCGCGCGTAGACCGATCCCATCACGGCGAACTGCAGGAGATTCTTGGGGCGGCACTCGTGGTTGGCGCCCACGTCCAGCACCACCGCCCCGCCCTTCTTG